>DATBCN010000035.1:0-2874 GCA_036270475.1 Candidatus Angelobacter sp.
TATGGAATCAATGCCCCGGAGTACAAGTGGGACGACTATAAAGGTACGGACCTGAAGGGCAAAGTGCTGTTGATGCTGGTGAATGAGCCGCCTTCAGAGGACCCAAATTTCTTTAAAGGGCGCGCGCTCACTTACTACGGCCGCTGGACTTACAAATATGAAGAAGCAGCGCGGCGTGGCGCTGTGGGCGTTGTCTTGATTCACAAAACCGAGATGGCCAGCTACGGCTGGGAAGTTGTGCGCAATTCATGGGGCGGAGAATCATCTCTGCTCCGGGACGATAAGGACCCCAAGCTGAAGTCGGCGGGGTGGATTCAATTAGAAGTTGCGCGCAAGCTGGCCAGCGCCGCGGGCATGGACCTGAACAAGATGCTGATTGATGCAAACTCACGCAACTTCAAGCCGGTGGAACTGCCGGTCCGGGTGAAAGAGACGATCGTAAGCCAGGTGCGCCCATTTGCTTCCAGAAATGTTCTGGGCCAGGTAAAGGGATCGGACGCCAAGGCTTCGCGGCAGGCAATCCTCTATACGGCGCATTATGACCATCTGGGAATCCATGCTGATGAACCGGGCGACAATATCTATAACGGCGCCGCGGACAACGCCACAGGGTGCGGCATTCTGTTGGAACTTGCGCGCGTGTTCGCCGCAGCCGAAGAGAAGCCCAAACGGACCATGATGTTTGCCGCGGTCACGGCGGAAGAGCAAGGTCTGTTGGGATCAAAGTATCTGGGGCAGCATCCGCCAATCCCGGCACAGAACATCTCACTGAACCTGAATTATGACGATATTCAGCCTCTGGGAGAGCCCCAGCAATTAGTGGTCACCGGCGCGGAGCGTACAACCGCTTACCCGCTGGTGCAGAAGGTGGCCCAGGAGTTCGCACTGGCAATACAGCCAGATGATCACCCGGAAGCCGGCCATTACTATCGCTCAGACCACTTCAGCATGGCGCGAGTGGGCGTACCGGCATTCAGTGTGAATGAAGGCGCCCTTTTCAAGGGACACGACCTGGCCTGGGGCGAAGAAAAGCAGCGGGACTACGTCGCGCACCGCTATCACCAGCCTTCTGATGAGTATCGGGCGGACATGGACTTTAGCGCAGACGCCAAACTGGCCAAGTTTGGTCTGGTGCTGGGCTGGGAAGCCGCGAATCAGGCTGATCTGGCGGGCTGGCAACCGGGCGATGAGTTTGAGAAAGAGCGCAAAGGGCGGGAGTAAGGTAAAAGTCTGCGGGCAAGGGGCTGCAGACGGCATTTCAGGTGCCGATAGTAACGTTAGGGAAGCCGGAAAACTGGGATACAATCCCATCTTCCCCCTCACTTACAGCCGGCCCGAATGTCGTTTTCTTTTCTTCAACGCGGTAGTCTGCCTGAATACGCCCGCCAGCTAGTTTTGGCCAGCGACGAGCCTTCGCTCGTTCTGCAGGACCTGGTCACCGGAATCGACAATCTGCGCCATGACGTATATCTCAGCCCCAAATTTTCAGAGATTGCCCGGCAGCATATCCTCAAGCTGGTTGCAAAACACGGCAACGTAGAAGAGTTGGTCGCGGAAGAACGGATGGCGGCGACCCGCGTGCCGGTGCGCCCCAAAGCTCCAGCCAACAGACAGTCTGACACCGCCGAATTCAAAAAGCTTTTGACCGAACTGCACGTTGTCTCCCTGAATCGTGCCAAAGCAGAGAATAATGTCTCGCTCGATCTGCTGTTTCGCCTGGCGATCCTAAAATTTCAACGTACGGAGTTGATGAACCAGTATGCCCAGGTGCTGGAGCGCTGCCGCGCGCGCGTGAAATTCTATGAAGCGCCACGCCAGTCCGGCACTAATCGCACGGTGGAGATGCGCGAGCGGCTGGCCGGCTTCCAGATCAACAAGAAAACTGTTCTGCGCCGCGCCGGGCAGGATTTGTTTGTCGTCCTGCGTGAAGCGGAGAAGGAAACGCTGGGAAGAACAAGGCGTTCACTGTTCGGCGATAATGCGGCCGCGATTTATGAGTTGTTCTTGAACCGGCTGGTATTCAGCGAAGATGGCCACGACAATCTGCTGAATGCCGAACACTACGTAATGCTGGGCAACTATGAGCGCGACCGGGACCGCTTTCAGGTCATGCGCGAGATCGCCGCGCAATATCTTAAGTCACTGGGAGTGGTGCCGGAGGCGGATGATCCCCGGGTGGACGGCCTTCTGAACGCCCCGGAAAATGCGCATGAAATCATGGCCGGTGGCACGCCGGACGACGCGAATCCCAATGGCAAGGCGCAGAAAGCGCTGCTCAATGCCTGGACAGAGTTGCTGGAGCGGGAGAATGTGATCGCCAACGTGATTGCGTCGTATGAAGCTGTGCCGCTGCTGGCGCAATACTCGCCGCCGATCAATCCCCAGCAGCTCAAGAACGCACTCATCTCGCGCGAAGAGCGCAAGCAGGTTGAGGCCTTGCTGGAAGAGCAGGGCAAGCTTTCACCCGACGGCCTGCATGCGGCGATCAGGAAAGTGGAAAGCTGTAAACCGGCGGAGCGGGCCAAGATCGCCGGCCGTTTTTTTGCCGACTTCACGCGTTATCATCGCGACCTGCGCCGCATGGAAGTGGTTGTGGCGACCATGGAGTGTGTGAATGTCCTGGGCAATGAGCGCTTTCGCGAGCTTTCCGCCATTAACAATACGCTTTACGAATTCTTGCTGACGGAAGAACAGAAGCCCGCGGAAGAAAAAGTGGTGCATCACGTGGTCCTTAAGGCGGACATTCGCGAATCCACCACGCTCACGCGCACGCTGCTGGAGAAGGGGCTCAATCCAGCGTCATACTTCAGCTTGAATTTTTATGATCCCATCAATAAGCTGCTGCCGAAGTACGAAGCGAAAAAAGTTTTTATT
>DATBCN010000036.1:0-8806 GCA_036270475.1 Candidatus Angelobacter sp.
ACACAAACAACCGCGACGACAGCAGAGGAAGAGGCGCTGCTGGCGGGCCGCCGCCAGAACGCCATCCCTTGGTGACAAAGACACCTCCGCCGCCGCAGAATCCGCCATTTTCGCAACGTCAGGCGCCGCTGCAGGAGCATCCGGGACGGCCCCTTGAGCCGCAGCAGATGGATAATCTGCGCCGCGGCCAACCCGCCGGACAGATGCAGGACCGTGAAGTTCCGGCACACCGCGATGCAGCGCCACCGCCCAGGCAGCAAGAGCAACGACGGGGGCCGAATCCGCCTCCGCCGCCACATGATGAGCGCGGCAAGGACAAGGAAAAGGACAAACCGAAAAACTAGCCAGCCAAGGAAATTCTGGCTGCCCATTGCAAACGCCCTCTGCAGCAGAGGGCGTTTGTTTTTCCGCAGACTCTTTTGCTCCCGCGCGCCCTAAAGCAATTCGTCTCCCTACTTTCCACCCGCAAAAAGAGCACCTGCGCTGGTGCGACGGCCCCTGCTCCTCATCAGGCCGCCATCATTCACATCACATGCACGGCATTCCACGGCACTCATCTCTTGCCGCAGCATGCCGCTTGAGCGCCATTCGCGCTGGAGCTACCTTCGTGGTGGTTATGGCAGTGTCAATCTTGAAAACCCACGGAGCATGCCCATGAGGAAACGCAGCAAATCCGAATTCTCCCGCCGGGATTTTCTTAAAACCTCTTTTGCCGCGGGGACCGCGCTCTGGCTTGGCGGATGCGCGCTGGAAAAGAAGCCGCTCACCGTATTGCCTTCCGCCGCGACCCCGCCGCTGAGTGGAATCCGAGTGAATGATGTACATTCACAATTGAACTCCGCGCTGGTGCAGCAGGTCCTTACTCCCACTTCCCTCGACGAGTGCCGCGGCATCATCCGTAACGCACGGCAGGCAGGTAAATCAATAGCAGTGGCGGGCGGACGGCATTCCATGGGTGGACAGCAGTTTGCTGACGGATCTGTTCTGGTGGATACGCGCCGCCTCAATCGCGTGCTCGGATTTGATCGCGAACGCGGCCTGCTGGAGGTTGAAGCTGGAATCCAGTGGCCGGAACTGATCCAATACCTGCACCAGGAACAGGCCGGCCAGGAAAGCCAGTGGGCCATTGTGCAGAAACAGACGGGCGCGGACAAGTTCACGCTGGGCGGCTCGCTGGCTTCCAACGTACATGGCCGCGCACTGAAGGAAAAACCGCTCATCGGCAATGTGGACTCATTTACTCTGCTGGATGCCGAGGGTGAGCTGCGCGAGTGCAGCCGCCAACAGAACCCCGAGCTGTTTCGCCTGGCGATTGGCGGTTATGGCCTGTTCGGACTCATCACCTCGGTCAAGCTGCGACTGCGCAGCCGGGTCAAGGTGCGGCGGATTGTTGAGATCCGCGACCTTAACGACATTCCGGGCGCCTTTGAACAACGAATTAAAGACGGCTACCTTTATGGCGACTTTCAGTTCGCCACTGATAGCGGCCGGCCGAGCTTTCTCCAACGCGGCGTCTTCTCCTGCTATCAGGAGTTGCCCGCGAGCACGCCCATCACGGAGAATCCCACGCGCTTCAGCCCGGAAGATTGGGCGCGGCTCACGTATTACACCCATGTCTATAAGCGGCGCGCGTTTGAGATTTACACCAAACGCTACCTGTCAACGTCAGGACAGGTTTATTGGTCTGACTCCCAGCTCTTTGGCTCCTATCTGGACAACTACCATGAAGAACTTGACCGCAAAATGCACGTCCGCATCCCCGCCACCGAGATGATTACCGAAATTGATGTGCCCCGCCCGGCCCTGGTGGATTTTATGGGCGAGGCCGCTCAGACCCTGCGCCGTGAACACGCCAACACAATTTATGGCGTGGTGCGGCTGATTGAACGCGACGATGAGAGTTTCATGCCCTGGGCCAGGGACCGGTATGCCTGTGTGGTTTTCAACCTGCATGTTACTCATGACGCCCAGGGAATTGAAAATGCCGGGCGAAGCTTTCGCTCCCTGATTGACCTGGCCATCAAACACAACGGAAGTTACTACCTGACCTATCACCGGTTTGCCCGGCGGGAGCAGGTGGAGCACTGCTATCCGCAGTTCCAGCGGTTCCTGGAGCTTAAGCGCCAGCATGATCCGGCCCAGGTATTCCAGAGCAACTGGTATCGCCACTATCAGAAAATGTTCAGTTGAAAATTGGTTGCAGGCTGATGCCTAACCCGTGCTGTCTGCAAACAAAAAATGAGCGGCTACGCCGGTTAGCGCTGCCGCTCGTGCATCACCTTCAGAAACGCCGGCGCCTGACGGAAGGAGTTCGGATTTCTGTCCCGCGCCAGCGCCTGAAGGTTACCCACCTATGGAGAACATCCCTCACAAATAGATCGCATGGACTGAAAATCCTTGCACGGAATTTGGCTAAATTTTTTGTCCCCCTGGCACTTCGTCCCGCGCCTATAACATTAGTCAGGACTACTATTAGCCAGAACTACTATTTTCCATCCATTTAGAGGCCGCCGATGCTCAATACCGCAAAGATCATTGCTTTTGTTCCAATCAGGGACTCCCATCGCTCACGTTCGTTTTATGAAGGCGTGCTCGGACTGCGCTTTTTGAGTGACGATCCCTTTGCCATGCTGATGGATTCCAACGGTGTCAGGGTCCGTCTGGCCAAAGTGCCCAAGTTCACTCCTGCTGAATTCACCATCATGGGCTGGGACATTACTGACATCCAAAAGACCGCTACTGGCTTAAAGGAAAAAGGAGTGATCTTTGAGCGGTTTCCCGGGATGCAGCAGGATGAACTCGGCATATGGAGCGCGCCGGGTGGCGCCAAAGTGGCCTGGTTTAAAGATCCTGATGGGAATATTCTGTCTCTCTCGCAGCACCCGTAGCGCCAGCGGGCCGCTCTGTAGCGGACTGAAAAATCCGGGCGTACAACTGCGCGTAGTCCTCGGCCATCCTTGCGCTGCTGAAATTTTTACGGGCGTACGCCATACAAGCTGCGCTGGCGATGGCACCCAAACGCCGGCAAGCATCCACTGCCCCAGCGGCATCGTCCACAACGTAGCCTGTTACATGGTCTCTCACCACCTCCGGCAAAGCGCCACGCCGGAACGCGACCACCGGCGTCCCTGAGGCCGCGGCCTCCATGGCCACCAGTGAGCTGGTCTCCTCCGCAAGGCTGGTAATCAGCAGGGCTTTTGCCTGACGCAGCAGTTGCCGCTTGTGCGCGAATGAAGGCGCTGAAATAAACGTTGCGTTCGGAACCTGCCGCAATCGCGGCGCAACTTCCCTTGCAAAATATTGCTGGTGATAAGAGAAAGGATAGACCTGTCCCGCGAGGGTAATGGGCAGACCCGCGCGGCCGGCGATCTCCAATGCCAGATGCGGCGCTTTTTCCTCACAGATGCGGCCCAGCCAGAGCAGCCCTGCGCGTTTGGCTGGATCATGTGCCGTTGCGGACTCATTCGCCGGCCCAAGGGTCTCGTACGCAAAGCTCTCCACCGGAATACCGTTCGGCACAACACCCAGCATTGCGTCCATATCGGCAAAACTCTGGCTCTGCGCCGCGGAAACGCAATTAAACTTCACGTTCGCCGGAATATCCTGAAAGCTCTGCTCCGCGTAAAAGCTGCGAGGCAAATGCAGCGTGGCCAGCACCGGTACACTGGTCCCAGCAGTCCGCCGCCAAAAGCTGCCGGACATATCATGAATCAGGTCAAACGGCTTTCCTTCCTCCTCGCTCTGCCGCACAAACTCCACAATTCGGCTCTCGTGCTCCGCGAGCCGCCGTTCGTAGTCGTCAGTCCGGGTGCAGGGGCCGCCAGTCGAAAAAAGTTCGCCGCTTACTTGCGATCCTGCGGAAGCGGCAACCACAGTCTCCATGCCTCGCTGCGCCATCTCCCATTCCAGCGTCCACAACACCTGTTCCGCCCCGCCGGCAGACTCGTTGCTGACGGTAAGCAGGGGATAGGCGACGTAAAGGATGTGCAAAGGCATTGGGTGTCTGGATATTGGGCGTCTGGATCTGGTAAACGCGTAATTTGGTGTTCCCTCTTTATCCAATTACCAAATTACTCAATCACCAAATAGTTAAGATGCACAACTCAGGTTTGCTGGCGGGAACCACGGCATTTATACTCCGCACTTGCCCCCTTCGGCGCGCCCATCAACCATGCATAAGTTACATTCAGAGATCGAACGCCTTTATAACGCCGGCTCTTTGCCAGTGGAAGTTGCCGGCCAGGCACGCCATGTCTTCCAGGAATTTCGCCATGCCCTGACCCTGGGCGAGGTGCGCGCCGCCGAAAAGCATGACGGCCACTGGCGCGTGAATGCCTGGGTAAAACAGGGCATCCTGCTGGGCTTCCGGCTGGGCGAACTGGAAGAAACCAGCAGCGGCGTCTTTACCTTTGTGGACAAAGACACCTTTCCGGCACGGCGCTTTGCTGTTTCCGATCGTGTCCGCGTGGTGCCCGGCGGATCGGCCATTCGCAGTGGCGCATACATTGCTCCCGGCGTGATCTGCATGCCGCCGATGTTCGTGAACGTGGGCGCGTATGTGGACGAAGGCACTCTCATCGATTCGCATGCCCTGGTTGGCTCTTGCGCGCAGGTGGGCAAACGCGTGCATCTGAGCGCGGCGGCGCAGATTGGAGGCGTGCTGGAGCCGGTAAACGCTTCGCCGGTAATCATTGAGGACGATGTTTTGGTGGGCGGCAACTGTGGCGTCTATGAGGGCACACAGGTCCGCAGCGGCGCAGTGTTGGGAGCAGGCGTGATTCTCACCCGCGCGACGCCGGTCTACGACATTGTGCGCGAACAGGTGTACCGCTCCACCGCCGACGCTCCTCTTGTGGTCCCGGAAAATGCCGTTGTGGTGCCGGGATCGCGCGCCATCAGCAAAGGCAAAGCCTCGGAATGGGGACTCAGCTTGTATACGCCGGTCATCGTGAAGTATCGCGACGAGAAGACACAAGGCTCGATTGAGCTGGAGGACCTGCTGCGGTGACTGCATAAGTAAAGAGGCATTGATGAAAGATCCATCCCTGGCAAACAAATTCCTGGCCGGCTTTTTGGCGCTTGCCGCGATCGCCGCGGTGCTATGGGCGATTGCCACCTACACCGGCGCAACCCTTGATCCGCGAATTCTCGCGGCATCGCGCTGGCTTGCCCTGTTCGCGTTTTGCGGATATGCGTTGCTGCGCCGCTCGCTGACGGTCTGGATCTTTGCCGGCATGCTGGTGGGGGCCGAACTGGGCCATGAGCTGGGGAAATCCGCCGCCAACCTGCAGATCCTGAGCGCGATTTTTCTGCGCCTGATCAAGACCATCATCTCGCCCCTGATTTTCAGCACGCTCGTGGTCGGTATTGCCGGACACTCCAACCTGAAGCAGGTAGGGCGCATGGGCATCAAGGCGCTTTTATATTTTGAAATTATCACCACGGTGGCGCTGTTCATTGGCCTGGGCGCAATTCATGTTTCACAGGCCGGCGCGGGGCTCACGCCGCCGCCCAACGCCGCGGCGGCCACCGTTGCCGCACCAGCGTCAAAATGGACGGACGTGGTCCTGCACATCTTCCCGGAAAACATCGCCAAATCCGTGGCCGAGGGACAGGTGCTGCAGGTGGTGGTATTCAGCATCATTTTTGGGGCCGCACTGGCGATGATCGGCGACGAGAAGCGCCGGCCCATGCTGGCATTTTGTGAAAGCCTCTCAGAGACCATGTTTAAGTTCACGAACATCGTCATGCTGATGGCCCCGGTCGGCGTGGCTGGGGCCATGGCTTACACAATCGGGACCATGGGCTTTGGCGTGATGACCAACCTGATCAAGTTGCTGGTCACGCTCTATGCGGCGCTGGCCATCTTTATGCTCTGCGTCCTGCTGCCCGTGGCATGGATTGCGCGGTTGCCGGTAAAGCGTTTTCTCAAGGCCGTTGCCGAGCCGGTTTCGATTGCCTTTGCCACCGCCAGCTCGGAGTCCGCGCTGCCGCGCGCCATGGAATCCATGGAAGCGTTTGGCGTGCCCCGGCAGATTGTGGCGTTTGTCCTGCCCACGGGCTACAGTTTTAACCTCGACGGCAGCACGCTCTATCTCTCGCTGGCTTCCATCTTCGTGGCCCAGGCAGCCGGCATCCACCTGACTTTCAGCCAGCAGCTCATCATGGTCTTTACTCTTATGCTTACCAGCAAGGGCGTGGCCGGCGTGCCGCGCGCGGTGCTGGTGATTCTGTTGGGGACGCTGGATTCCTTCCATCTGCCCGCATGGCCGGTGGTGCTGATTCTGGGCATTGACCAGTTCATGGACATGGCGCGCACCGCCACCAATGTTCTTGGCAACTGCCTGGCAACCGCGGTGGTGGCGCGCTGGGAAGGCGAATTGGGCGAAGGAACCACGTCACCTGTGGTGATTGAGGCTGCGGCACAATGATGCGCGACTGGAGCCAGAGATGATTCGTGAACTCGCGGGCCACCAGCTTGTGCCGCCGGAAAAGAACTTTCGCTGGCGCGGCGGCGAGATCACGCGACTGGAAGGATTCACTGACGCAGTCTTTGCCTTTGCCGTAACCCTGCTGGTGGTCTCCCTGGAAGTGCCGCACACTTTTGATGAATTGATGACTGCCATGAAGGGCTTCGCGGCCTTTGCCATCTGCTTTACCATGCTCATCCAGGTTTGGTACTACCACTATATCTATTCGCGGCGCTACGGCTTGCAAACCACATACACCGTGGTTCTCAACGCCGTCCTGATCTTTGTGGTCTTGTTTTATGTCTATCCGCTGAAATTTCTTTTCACCCTGGTGGTGGGCGAAATGACTGGTGGAATCACTATACCCCCTGCTCAACTCCATCACATGATCACTTCCGAGAAACAGCCCGCTATATTAATGGTAATTTATAGCGTCGGCTATACGGCCGTCTTCCTGCTTTTCGCGTTGCTCTATCACTATGCCTATAAGAAACGTTCCGAGCTGGAGTTAAGCGAGTATGAAACGTTGCGCACGCTGCATGCCGTAATCTTTCATATCGGCTTTGCTTCCGTGGGCGTAATCGTGATCGTGACAACATTGCTGCTGCCTGTGCAACGTGCCGGGTTTGCCGGGTTGCTCTACTCCCTGAACGGGGTGGTTGGTTTTGCCCTGGGCTCGATTCTGGGCAAGAAAGAGCGCCTGGCGCTGGAAAGAATGCAGCCGCCGCCGAAGAGTTCAACGCATCTTTGATTCATTCACAAACTGGAATTCCAGCACAAGCCGGCAGCCGCTATTTCAAGATGTATTTTTCCCCGCCCGCGCCCGGCCCTCACCCTCAAGGTTTGGGATGTGAAACGCTCAACGGATAGGACGCAATCAGGTGCTTGCCCTGGTCACTATCGACCGGTTCAAAATCGAAGAGCAATTGGTTCTCGCTCCCTAAGAGCCGGGTGCGAAAGTAATAGACCTTGCCTGCTTCCGCGGTGAAATGCACAAGCGCCACCAGTCGGCCCGCCTGGAAGCGCGCCTGCGGGTTCGCGCATAGATGATGTTCTCCCGGCTCAACGGACAAGGAAAAATAGGAATTGTGCTGGTTCGCGCCCACCCATGCGCCGTTCATCCCCATCTTCATTGTCACGCAACCGCCAAGACAGCTCACTACGCCAATGTCCTGGACAAAGTAAACCCGCGCCTTTCCCGCTTCGGGCGCCTCCAGTGTGTGCTGGGATTTCTCCAGCTTCACATCAAAGCTGGTATCTTTGGGGCCGCAGGCCGCGGCTGCCACAGCAGACCGGTCCTGAGCAAATGCAGATGCTGCAAAAAGTATCATGACGAAAGCGGTTCTCATAGGTCATCCTCCGGTTCTTGCTTGCGGGCTTTAGCAGCCCCGCGCTCACGATGATAGAAGGCAGAGTGAGGGCCGGCAAATCAAAGTTTCGCAAAGTTCGGCAAAGATTGATGAACGTCGAATGGGTTTCTGGGCGTAAGCCAGCAAATTTCATCCGGCCTATTCCCATCGAAGGGTCCATTACACAGGCGATTCAGTAATCTCAACACTTTTCCCGTATTTGCCTCACTGCTGTTAGCATCAGTGGTTGACCATGCCCTCGCAAAAACTCCATTTAGTCCCCCTTGGCGGTCTCGGCGAATTCGGAATGAACTGTATGGCCGTTCGTTACGGTGATGACATTATCGTCATCGACGCCGGCCTGATGTTCCCTGAATCTGAATTGCTGGGCGTAGATATCGTTGTCCCGGACATTACTTATCTGATCCAGAACCGCGAAAAGGTCCGCGGAATCGTCCTTACGCACGGGCATGAGGACCACATTGGCGCTCTGCCCTGGGTCCTGACAGAGCTGAGGGTCCCGGTCTTCGGCACCGAATTCACCCTGGCGCTGGTGGAAAACAAACTGGAAGAGCACGGCCTGCTGGATGACGCCGATCTGCGCGAAATCCGCGCCGGTGCGCGCTTTGAGCTGGGACCATTCACGATTAATCCCATTCAGGTCACGCACAGCCTGGTGGACTGCGTTGCGCTGGCGGTGCATACGCCGCTGGGCGTGGTCATCCACACGGGCGATTTCAAGGTTGATCCCACGCCCACTGACAATCGCCTGTTTGATCTGCATACCTTTGCCGAATACGGCAAAGAGGGCAACGTACTGGCGCTGATGCAGGACTCCACGAACGCCGAGCGCCGCGGCTATACGCCCAGTGAACGCGCGGTGCGCGGCAAGTTTGACGAGATTTTTGCCCGCGCCGACCGGCGTTTGTTCATCTCCTGCTTTTCGTCGTCGATCCATCGCATCAAGCTGGCGATGGAGATGGCGCG
>DATBCN010000037.1:0-5375 GCA_036270475.1 Candidatus Angelobacter sp.
AGGGACAACCAACGTTTGTACCACAAGCAGAGATGCTTAAGCCATCTCCGCGGCGGAGATCAATTCCCAGTGCGGAATTGATTTGCCGGCCTCGGGCGGTTGCGGTTTTTGTTGCTGCTGGAAGCGTGCTCTCTCGGACCAGGATCTCTGGACGCGCGATTTTGGGAGTCATGATTTCTTGGATCACGATTTGCGGCCGCGCCGCTTTTGGGCCCACGATTGGAAGGTTCACGATTGAATGGTTTGCGATCTCTAATACGTGAAAGTGTTTTGCGCTCTACTGTCTGCGGCTGGTCATCGCGGCCGGAGCGCCGCAGTGCGGCAACTTCCCTGGGCGCAAGCTCGCGAAACTGGCCTGGCTCAACATCCAGAGTCAGCGGGCCATAGCGCACGCGTTTGATTTTTTCCACGTGATGGCCAATCTCTTCAAACATCCGCCTGATTTGCCGGTTCTTGCCCTCAATCAGCGTAACTTCATACCAGGGATTGGCGGCGTTTTTCGTCAGGCGGATTTGCGCGGGCGCGGTGCGGATGGCTTTTTCCAGGCGTCGCGGTCCCGGCTTGGCCCCGATCTTGATGCCCCGGCGCAATTTGTCGACGCTTTCTTCCGTCGCCCGGCCCGCAATCTTTACCAGATAGGTTTTTGGCACATGCGACGCGGCGCGGGTCAGCTTGCCGGCCAGTTCGCCGTCATTGGTCAGCAGCAGGAGACCTTCGCTTGACCAATCCAGCCTGCCCACCGGATAAATACGCGCAGCCACGTTCTTCACCAGGTCCATCACCGTGGGGCGGTGCTCGGGATCGGAAACCGTGGTGACGTAACCTTTGGGCTTGTTCAGCAGCAGATAGATGTGGCGCTCCACGCCCTGCAACAACTTGCCGTCCACTTTAATGTGGTCGCGCTCCAGGTCAGCTTTGCTGCCCAGTTCGGTAACGGTCTGGCCGTTTACGCTCACTCGGCCCTGCGTGATCAGCTCTTCAGCTTTGCGGCGTGAAGAAATTCCTGCCGCGGCGATGATCTTTTGCAATCGTTGTGGAGGCAACTGTTTAGCCTCCTGAGCTTTCTGACGCAATCTGCCCGGCCACCTGCTCATCTGCTTTATCGTGCTCAGGATCAGAGGAGACGGTGGGTTCGGTTACATTCTCCGGGACATCCATCTTGTCTTCTTCCATCTGCTCCATGCCGCCATCTTCACCGGATGTGCCGGTAGCGTCCGGAATGGCCCCCTCACCTGCGCCGAACAACTCATCCTGCATTTCGCCCGCTGCGAGTTTTTCAAACTCTTCCAGGCTGGGCAACTCGCTCAGGTCGCGCAGGCCAAAACGCATCAAAAAATCTTTTGTGGTCTTGTAGAGCATTGGCCGCCCCACCACGGCTTTCCGTCCGGCGGTGGTAATGAGCTTGCGTTCCAGCAGCGTTCCAATCACGCCGGCCGCGTCCACGCCGCGAATGTCGCTGATCTCGGGGACCGTCACCGGCTGTTTGTAGGCAATCACGGCCAGCGTCTCCAGCGCCTGTAATGACAGGCGAATCGGCGGCTTCAGGCTTTTGGAGAATGCGCGCACCACATCGTGATGTTCCGGCTTGGTGGACATGCGGTAGCCGCTCGCCACTTCGCGGATCTCAATGCCGTGATCTTCCTTGGCGTAGTCGGCAATCAGCTCATCCAGAAATGGTTTTAGCAGGCCGCGCAACTCGACCTTTTCAGATTTGTCTTTTGTCTTCTTTGCGCGTGGCTCCGGGGATCGTACCGATGCCTGCACGGTTGTGTCTTCCACCGCGCCAAGATGGTCTTCCGCATTCTCTGGTTGCGGTTGCGATGGCTGGCCGGCTTCATCCGCCGCCGCATGTTGAGCGGCCATTGGCGCTGGCTCCGGCGCAGTCTTCAGCGCCAGCAGATCGTCCTTGAGCAGCGCGGCCATCTGGTCCAGCGTAATGGGATCTTCCGCCGCGTATATAAGTGCTTCGAGTTGAGATTTAATCGACATTGGTAGACGTATTCATTTTACTGATTGTCACTGTTCCCAGTCTCAGCATTCATCCCGCAAAAGGCGTATTTTTTTACGCTGCGCCCCTCAAACGATCTGGGGCAGCACTGCCACGCGATCCGGCAGCGCCGCCAAAGTCTGTCGTACCCGGGTCAATGGATGATGAGGAAAGCGTTCATCATACCGTTCGTCGTCGGAAACGAAGTGAAGCACGCTTCGGTCAACTCCGTGGTAGTTGGGTTCGTAAGGGTCCTGCGCGAAGGAGTTCTGGTAGTCCTGGATGGTGTAGCTTCCAGACTCGAAGAGTTCCCCGCTAACCAAGGCCTCTCGCACCCCGGTCATTCCTTTTTCTCCTGCCATTACCGTCCATAGCTGAGATATATTTCCCTTGGGAAAGATCAACACTCCAGTGAAAACGTAAGCTGGCTTGTTTAGGTTCTTGTAAATCAGCCCCATCGCTGCGCCATTCTTTCCCGAGTAAGGACGCACCTCAATCAGGCCCGCTTTGCGGCCTTCGGCCACTTGCCGCGACCATCTCTGCCATGCCGCCTCTTGGGATAGTGGAGGATGATCCAGGTTACCGAAGATCGCAAGCGTCAGTAGGTCCCGATAAGAGTTAAGCCATTGGCGCATGTCGCCTTCCGGCTGCTCTTCTTTCCACTCCCCAATTTCTAGATGTACAGCATGAATCTGGTCGAGAGGAGCAGGCGGGCTGGATTCGTCTGCTTTTCCCCACAAACGGGTCCACCAGGACATCGTCCCCTCCTGATTTCTAGCGCCAGTCGTCTTTCACGGCGGTGCCCTCGCCCATGACCGTATCAAACATCGGATGCTTCTTGATCAGCACTTCGCCAAAAACTTTTTCCTGCCGCAGCAGGATGGCCTGCAACCGTACCAGCTCCAGAAGGGCCAAAAATGACGAGATGAGCGCGTGCCGGGATGTAAGATGCTGCAAAAGCCGTTTCAGCCGGATAGGACGGTCTTCCATCAGCAAACGGCGGCGGAAATACTCAATCATCTGCCCTACCGTGACCGTCTCCTCGTCCACTTCCAGCACCGGGCGCGACTTGGCGCGCTCCAGAATCTCCTGAAACGTACGCACCAGATCAACCACATCCGCGGCCAGCTCCGGCTCAGTGCCTGCCGCGTCCCTGAACTCCTTCATGGAAGGATTAGTCACCACCGCATCTTCAATCTGCTGTTTCTGCATCAGCATCTGCGCGGCATTCTTGTATTTTTCGTGTTCCAGAAGCCGTTGTACCAGCTCTTCGCGCGGATCGTCCTGCTCGCCGGCGGGAGCGTCAGGGTCGCGCGGCAACAGCATCTTGCTTTTGATGTGGATCAGCAGTGACGCCATGTAGATAAATTCCGCCGCTATGTCCACATCCAGGTGCTTCAGGTTTTCCACGTATCCCAGATATTGCGCCGTAATCTTGGCGATGGGAATGTCATAAATATCGATGTCCTGCTTGCGCACCAGGTCAAGCAAAAGGTCGAGCGGCCCGTCATAGACCGCGCCCACGCTCACCGAGAAGGGAAACTCGTTGGCCTGCTGCCTGGCGGGTTGGATATTTTCTGCCATTTAAAAAAACAAAATCTTTGAAACACGGAGGAACAGAGGAAGCGGAGGATCAACGGGAAAGAACCCGATCATACCTACTCCGTTTACTCCTTTACTCTGTGTTTCAAAAGGTTTGGATTGGGTCCCTGGACGTGCGAGGACCATCTATTCCAACCTTTAATTCTAAATGTTATTGGCGGCTTCTGTGGTGCCAGAACTGTGGATTACGCGTCTTTTTTGCTGATGCCAAAGAGCAAGTTCTTGACGGCTGCCCGATTGTGTACTGTCCTCTGTTGTCCTGAGTAAGGCTGCGCGACCGAAGGGAGTGAGGCGCGTCGAAGGGTCCCGAGGAAGCGTGCTCTTCCATGCGGTTTTCAGGGAGTTTTCACGAAAAGCGGAGAACTATTGCAATGCGCTGGTATCGCCCTGGTATTGCTGTATGGGCAAATCACCTTCTGGCAGCGCGAGTGCAGCGCTGGCCGCGGTCCTTTTCATTACGACTTCAACGTTCCCATCAGTGCGCGCAAACTTCTTCCAACATTCCTGCAGGACTTTTGGCGGCAACACGTAATCGTGCAGAAAACGATCTTTGTCCTGGGCAAGCAATACCAGCACATTGATTGGTCGGTCTTCCAGGCGGAAGGTCCATATTCCATTTGTTTCTTCTGCCGCGTATACACCAACTTTTCTTCCCTTGCGCGTGATGTAGGTACGTGGACGGTCTTTTTTCAGCGGATTGGTCTTGCCCACCCGTTCCAGCCAGCCAGCGGCCCGCAACTCCCATTTTTCATCGTCATTTTTTGCGATGGCGATTGACTCAGGAACTCGCAATGGTGCGGTTGAGGATTGCAGGGATTCAAATGGGTGGACAGCTTGCGGCGCAACACTCTTCTGGCTTGGTAATCGCAGCAACCCCACCGCTTCGCGCACCGCGGCCATGGTTTCTTCGGCTTCTGCCGCGGCCTTCTGCGCTCCATGCAAAATCGTCTCCTGGAGCCGCGCCGGATTTTGCGCCAGCTCATGCCTTCGCTCCCGGATCGGCGCCAGGTGTTGATTCACGCTCTCCACCGCCAGCGCCTTGCATTCCACGCAGGTAATGGATGCCTGGGTGCAGCCCTGAGTAATGTAGGCAAGGCGTTCACTGTCGCTAAAAATCTGGTGCAGGTTTCCCACCGGGCATTGGCTGGGATTGCCACGGTCCGTGAGCCTGGGCCGGTCCGTAACGCTGCCTTTGATCTTTTGCTCCACAACTGCTGCTTCATCGCTCAGCAAAATGGAGTTGCCATAGGACTTCGACATCTTCCGCTTGTCCATGCCCAGCAATTTGGGTGTTGGCGTGAGCAGCGTTTGCGGTTCCGGGAAGACTGGCTTGCCTTCCAGCTTGTAAAACTGGTTAAAGCGCCGTGCCACCTCGCGGGTCAGTTCCACGTGTACGTCCTGGTCTGCGCCTACGGGGACAAAGCCTGCCCGGTAAATAAGAATATCGGCGGCCTGAAGCAGCGGATAGCCGAGAAAACCATACATGTGCAGCTCTTTATTCGGCATTTCCTGCTGCTGTTCTTTGTACGTCGGAACGCGCTCCAGCCAGCCCAGCGGCGTAATCATGGAAAACAGCAAATGCAGTTCAGCGTGCTGCTTTACGTGCGACTGCACAAAAATGGCGCATTTCTCCGGATCAAGCCCAGCGGCCAGAAAATCCAGCACCACCTCAAGCGAGCTGTCGGCGAGCCGCGCGGTGTTGTCATAGTCCGTGGTAAGCGCATGCCAGTCAGCCACAAAGAAAAAGCAATCGTAGGAATTCTGGAGCTTGACCCAGCTCTGCAAT
>DATBCN010000038.1:0-2397 GCA_036270475.1 Candidatus Angelobacter sp.
TTCCCGCCCCAGACGATGGAGTTGCCCCAAATAATAGAACTACCCCAGGTAATGCTGTTGCCCCATGTGATCGATTGGCTGGAGGTGAAACCATACTTCCCGGTTGCAGTGTTGCGGCGGGCTACCGGAGAAGCAGCGCCACCATTGACGATGTCGTTGCTCTTCAACGCCGCATAAGTATCCAGATATCCTGCGCCGATGGTAAAGACATCGTATTGCGCCAGGTATCCATATCCCCGTGCGTCATAACTCCAGCTATTGACCGGATAACCTTTCCATGCAGTCTTCATCATGCGTGCCTTGATGGTGTCCGGTGAAAGCGTTGGATCTTTCTGGACCATCAGGGCCACTGCTCCGGCGACGATGGGTGTTGCCATGCTTGTGCCGCTCAGCCGCGTGTATTTCCCGCTGGCGCCGGTGGTGCAATTATTTCCGAGCAAGCCAAGCAGGCAGGTCGTAATCGGCTGAATGTTCAGGCTAAGCAGGGATGAAACCAGAGTGCTACCCGGAGCGGCCAGAGAAACAATCCTGTTGCCCGGCGCTACCAGATCGGGCTTAACCACATGATCAAGCATGGTCGGGCCTTTCGAGCTGTAACTGGCGACCATATCGTCCAGGCGACTGGGCGTTCCATTGGTCTTGGTGGCGCCCACGGTGATCACGTTGGGATCATTCCCCGGTGCTTGAATCGTGGCATACCCTTGCGTGCCATAGCTGTTATCGCGTCCGGAGTTACCGGCCGCAACCACCACCACGATGCCCGATTTCCAGGCCGCTTCAACCGCCTGGCATACGGGATCAAGAGCGTACGATTCGAAAACTCGCCGTCCCAGCGATAGATTGATGACGCGAATGTTGTATGTATTCTTTAGAGCGATCGCACGCTGGATCGCCGCGATCACCTGGCTGTCAGTCCCGGCGCCGTTCTTGTCCAACACGCGAAGATTGATGATGTTGGCATTTGGGGCCACGCCTACGTACTGCACCGGATATCCGCTCTGCGAATCGTGCCCGTTGCCGGCCAAAATTCCGGCTACATGCGTTCCATGTCCGTAAGGATCGCTCGTGCTCGTATCTCCCGGGATAAAGCTCTCGCTATAAACGATGCGCGAGGCGGTCCCGTTCGCATTTTGCAGGTCGTCATGATTGAAGACGCCGCTATCGATCACCGCCACGCCAACGCCGGTTCCATCCAGCCCATATTGCTGCCTTGCCACATCACCGGTCACGGCTGGGATATCGTCATCTGAAGCAACTTTATTCGTCCGGTCCGGGCTGACGTAAGCCACGTCAGGATGGTTCTGCAGCCAGGCCAACATTCTGACCGGAATCCGGAGAGCTGCGCCATTAATCCGGTCCAGAAAAAACTTCATCCGGCCGCCGCGGGCCGCCATGTCCGTGAAGTGCTGCGCTTTGGGCGTCTGGTTGAACTGGATGATGACGCTCACCGTTCCATCAGCATTCAACGGAAAGTTGGCCAGGTCAGCCGATAGCTTGTGCTGCCCGCGCGCCGTTTCGACGTCAGGCGCAACGGAGAGGCGCGTACTTTGTGCTTGCGCCGCCGGCGCCAGAATCAAGGCCGCCGCAAAGACAAAAAGATAGAAGAGCCTGACCCATATCGGGACCCGTTCTGTTGCGAGTTTTGGTTGGCCGAATCTCATTTGTTAACCCCGGAGGCTTATTGTGTAAACAACAGCTACGTCTGTCCGTCTTAGGAACCCCATACTGCGGAAGCGACTATAGTTGTTGTGTTCTGAAGCGTTGAAAAGGCAAGGCCCAATGCGGCGACCACCGCAACGAGTGCGCCGAAGACAATTAATTTGTTTCTGAGAGACATGTTTCCCTTGACCTCCATGGTTCTTATTGCAACCAGGAAACCAAAGTAATCCCAATGTAAACGTATGATTTTAAAAGACTTGCTTCGGTATAGATTTGAGGTTGTTGTGACACTGCTGACCAGCAAACACGCCCACGGGCTGCACCAGATCCATTTAAGCATATATTTATCAATTAGTTACGTGGATGCGACAGGTGCGTCACAGGCTTTTACAGGGTTCTTTTACATGCAATTCCATGTACATGCAATTCAATGTAATTCAATGACTGTCGGTGAGCGGAGCTATTCAACGATCAATTAGAAGGTGAGCTATATGCGGTATTTGGTAGCAATCAAAATAGGTTAAAGCGAAGGGCATCTTCGACTTCAGCCGCGCTGGGAATAGTCGGCAGTGCAGCAATCAGCTTGCGTGTGAACGGATGTTGCGGGCTAAAAAAGATTGCCTGTGGACTGTTGCATTCCACGATCTTGCCAGAGTCGATCAGTGCGATTCGATGGCAAAGCATATAGGCTGAAACCAGATCGTGCGATATAAAAAGCAGACTCATACCCAGCCTGCG
>DATBCN010000039.1:0-2139 GCA_036270475.1 Candidatus Angelobacter sp.
GCATTGAAGACCGGGACGCCGGCCGACTTGGCGATTCCCAAAAATTCGCTGTACTCAGATGCGATCTCCGCGGCATCCTTCGCATCTTTTGGATGTTTGGCTTTGCCGGAGATGGTGTCGCCTGTCCAAAGTACAAAAGACGCAGGCGGATTCAGCGCTTTGACGGCGGCAAAGATTTTTCCCGGCGTTGGCGGCTGCTTGCAGCCCTTCTTCGCGGGGCGGTTATCGCCCGCGATGACAAAGCTAAACTGCGTGGAATTCCCCGGGGGCGTCAGCGAGCCGGTTTGGGGTAGGGGAGCCAGAGCAGGCATCTGGCCGAAAGCGGCGGTACAAAGTTGGAGGGCCAGGACAAAAAGCAGAAAGCGCAGGGCAAATCTAGTGCTATTCACTTACGTTCCCTTCATTTGCAAGGATTATTTTAGCCGCGAATCCCGCAAAAACACACGCATTAAGAAACAATGATTCCCGCGCATTGCTGGGCCGTACTCTTTGCCGATTCCACGGCTCGCTACGGTCAGCTCACGCTTATTTTCAATGCCTGCGCGATCACATCAATGTATTTCAGCCCGGAGCCGGTATTGAACAGCACGACTTTGTCCGTCGGCTTCAGGAAGCCTTCGCGCAGTAACCGCTGATAGGCAGGCAGACAGGCAGCCCCTTCCGGAGAAGCAAAGAGCCCTTCCTTGCTCGCCCATTCCTGCACTCCGCCTAAAATTTCCTCGTCTGAAACTGCCACGGCTGTTCCGCCGCTCTGCTTCAGAATGTCCAGAATAATGTAATCAGCGTAGGGCTTCGGCACGCGCAATCCGGCGGCTGATGTATGCGCGTTTTGCCACATCTCCGCCACAGGCTTGTGCTCATTCCAGGCTTTAACCACTGGCGCGCAACCCGCGGCCTGGACCACGATCATCTTGGGACGCTTTCTGCCAATCCAGCCTAGTTGCTCCATCTCGTCAAATGCTTTCCACATGCCGATCAGTCCTACGCCGCCGCCGGTGGGATAGAAAATCGCGTCAGGCAACTCCCAGTTAAGCTGCTCGGCGACCTCATAGCCCATGGTCTTCTTGCCCTCAACTCGGAAAGGCTCTTTGAGCGTTGAGATATCAAACCAGCCTTCAGCCTGTTTGCGTTCGTTCACCATGCGGGCGCAGTCAGAAATCAATCCGTCCACCAGGGTAACGTGTGCGCCGTACGCTTTGCACTCAACCAAGTTCGCCATCGGCACGTCTTTGGGCATGAAGATGTGAGCTTCAATGCCCGCTGCGGCGCAATAAGCAGCCAGGGCGCTTGCGGCGTTACCGGCGGAGGGGACCGCCAGCTTCTTCAATCCATATTGCCGAGCCATGGTCACGGCAGCGCACAGGCCGCGCGCCTTGAATGATCCCGTGGGATTCAGGCCTTCATCCTTTATATAGACGCTGGGGTACTCGCGGCTGGGCAACATGGGGGTGAAGCCTTCACCCAAAGTCACAGGCACATCGCCGGGCAAGACTTCATGATAACGCCACATTGTGGCCGTACGGCCGCAGAGTGAGTCCGGCGTGAACTTGCCTTTCAACGCCGCAAGATCAAAGCGTACATAGAGAGAGCCGCCGTCTTTGGGGCAGATGGTTTGCGGCTGGTCGCCGCTGATGTGTTCTCCACACTTGGAGCATTCAAGGTATGCGATTTTGGCCATGGGTGAGAGTTTAACAAACGCTCGGGTCAGTGGTAGCGCTTCTCTCCGGCGGGAATCTCCACCTGCAAGCGGTTGCCCGGCGTCGGCAACGGACAAGTAGTGTATGGGTTGTAAGCGCAGGGCGGATTGTAAGCTTTATTGAAGTCCAACTCGACAATGCCATCCTTTGGGCGGTCCGTATCCAGAAAACGCGATGCCTGATAGGTAGTGGCTGCGCTGGTGCGGTCGCGAAAGACGATGAACAGGGTGCCGTCGCCGTTGTCTTCCGCATCCAGACGAAATTCCTTGCCGCCAAGCGCGAAGGTCACGTATCCCGCCAGGTACGTGGGGCCGCGATCTCCGAGGATATTTTCAATCTCCACTTTGCGGGGTGCAGGGTAAGCCACGTACTGGGCTGTGAGCCGAAACGCCGGATCAACGGGATACCAATGTGGTCCCTTAAACTCTTTGCGCAGTTTGCT
>DATBCN010000040.1:0-14937 GCA_036270475.1 Candidatus Angelobacter sp.
CTTGCCCTGACCGAGCCCTGATTTCGGGAAGACGAGATAGACGATACTGCCGGAAACCCCTCCATCCCGCGGCTTTGCATCGATCCCAAGCGCTTTGGCAAGCGCAATGGATCCTTCCCCGATCTTTCCGTTCGGTCCCACATCGGCATAGATTGCGTAAGCGCGCTTCACGTTTGCGGTATTCAACACAACAGCCAGGTCCCCCAGGTTGACCCCGAATTGCTGCGTGAATTCCCCTGGCAGCGCGATGAAAGGAATTCTGGACGCGTTGACGTATGTCCGCGGAGAGGCAGCGCTGTCTCCATCCTTGCGGAGCGTTGTTTGCGAGACGTACAGACCTTTATACCGTCCTGATCTCTGCACCACCGGATTGCCGAAAGAGTCTGTGGCGACGCCTGACCAGAGAGGACCATTTTTTGCATTCGCCGTGTAGTCGAGGCCCGTATTCTGGGGACCGTAGGCATTCGGTGCGCCGTCAGCGTCGATTCGCATTCCAGAGGCAAAGAGAATTGCGCCAGAGATCGTACGCACCTCCAGCTTACGGTCCTGCAGATTTACGCTTACTATCCGGGGCTGGCACAGATTCTTGGTTTTGGAGTGTATTGTTATCCGAGAGGCAGGCCCGCTGTCATGGCCCGTCAAAGCCAGGCACGGAACCAATGCCATGACAACGCAGAGCGCCATCCGCAAGAACGGTTTTATGTTGTGTTCTTGCCGCTTGAGTATTGCACGCGCCAGATTAGATTTCATCCCAGGAGATTCCTGATCGTGAAAATGTAATGAATCCAGATCTTGCGTTTCCTGGTGGGCCCGGTAGGATTCGAACCTACAACCAACAGATTATGAGTCTGCTGCTCTAACCGTTGAGCTACAGGCCCCCGTGCGTCAAGTTTCGCACAGGCACGCCAACCTTGCCAATCTTGCATTCAGTCGCGTGAAGCGAAAAGCGCAACCACCAAGGACACAAAGGTCCACGAAGGAAAGGCATGCCACCAAATTGTGCACTTACCTCGGCTCTTTGTGTTCCTTCGTGTCCTTTGTGGTAAGCGGTTTCTCCGATGCAAGCCGCCAGCCGCTACTTTCTTAACTCCCGCAGATCAATTCCCAACTGCTGGCACTTCTTATAAAGATGGCTTCTTTCCAGGCCCAGCGCTTTGGCGGTGTTGGTGATGTTCTGGTTGTGACGCTTGATTTCGTCCAGGATCATCTGACGTTCCACCTGTTCCACCCGCTCAGCCAGTGTACCGGCGCCGGGGATGGCGGCGCTGGTTCCGCCGGATGCAACAGCACCGGGCAGCGCGGCCTGCACCGTTGCAGGAGTTATAGTGTCGCCTTCGGCAAACAGCAACAGGCGCTCCACCACGTTGCGCAGTTCGCGGATGTTTCCCGGCCAGGCGTGGGCCTGCAGGACGCGCATGGCCTCCGGGCTGAAGGTGATCTCTTTCCAGTTGTTCTGCTTTACGATCTGTGCGGCAAAGTGCGCGGCCAGCGCGGGAATATCTTCAGGACGCTCACGCAACGGCGGCAGCACGATGGGAAAAACAAAGATGCGATGAAAGAGGTCCTGGCGGAAGTTGCCCTGCTTTACCTGTTCCTCCAGTTTGCGATGCGTGGCCACGACCACGCGGACGCTTACCTTGACCGGTTTGTCGCCGCCAATGCGCTCCACCTCACCCTGCTCCAGCACGCGCAAAAGCTTGGCCTGCATGGCCAGCGGCATGTCGCCAATTTCATCAAGAAATAGCGTGCCGTCACTCGCCTGCTCAAACTTGCCAATGTGCCGCGACCCCGCTCCGGTGAACGAGCCTTTCTCATGGCCGAACAGTTCTGATTCAATCAACTCCGCCGGCACCGCTGCGCAGTTCAGCGTAATGTACGGCCCGGCATGGCGCTGGCTCTTTTCATGTACCGTCCGCGCGATCAGCTCTTTGCCCGTTCCGGTTTCACCCAGGATGCAGACGCGTGTCTCACTGGCGGCCACGCGTTCAACCTGTGCCAGGAGCTTGCGCATTTTATCGCCGGTAAACACAATGCCCGAGCCGCCAAGTTGTTGCCGCAACTGTTGGTTTTCCTGCTTCAGCCGTTCCATATGCAGCGCGTTCTGTACTGTAAGCAGAAGCTTGTCAGTGGAGATGGGCTTTTCCAGAAAATCGAGCGCGCCCAGCCGCGTGGCCTTTACCGCCATCTCAATGTGGGCCTGGCCGGACATCATGACCACCGGCGTAGCCACGCCCGCGGCCTTGATTTGCTCCAACAGTGAAAGGCCGTCCATGCCGGGCATGACCACATCAGAGAAGATGACGTCAAATTTTTCCGCCTTGATCATCTCCAGAGCCTTGACGGGATTATCACAGACCGTGGCTTCGTGTCCCGCCAGACGAAAAGCGCGGGAGAGCGACGCCAGTGTGTTGGCGTCATCGTCGACGATAAGGAGGTTAGCTTTCATCATAAGCAATTAGCAAATGGCAATTGGCTGCCTTCGAGCTAAACGGCTCATTACTTCAGTGTCCAGATTCTACAGTGCCAGCGCCCGCGAATGGCAGCTCCACATGGAACGTCGTCCCCTGGTCTTTTTTACTGCTTACTGTGATCTTTCCTCCGTGGTCGCTTACGACCGACTGCACAATCGCCAACCCCAGTCCGGTACCGTGCTGCTTGGTGGTGTAGTAAGGAGTGAACAGGCGTTCGCACTCTTCCAGAGTAAGTCCCGCGCCCGAATCGGATAGTTCAAATACGGCAAACCTGTCGGCGGTGGTGGTAAGAAACGTCAGGGTGCCGCCCTTGGGCATGGCGTCAATGGCGTTGAGCACAAGATTTTCTATCACTCGGCGCAACAATACAGGGTCAGCGTTTACCAGCGAAACGTCACCCAGGTGCAGTGCCGGCTTGATGCGCGCAGGTTCGCGATTGAGCTGGGCCTGGAAGAGCTGGGCAACGCCGCGGACCATCTCATTCAGATCGACGGCCTGAAGCTGGGGCGCGGGCATTTTGGAAAAATCACTGAAGCGTCCGATGATGGTCTTCAGGTTGGCAATCTCGGCCAGCAGCGTGATGGTGCTTTCGCGGAAGACTTCGTCAAACATTTCCGGCGAGTTTTGCCGCGCCCGCAGCAGGTTCTCCACGGTAATCTGCAGCGGGAAGAGAGGATTTTTCAGTTCGTGGGCGAGTCGCCGCGCCAGTTCACGCCATGCGGCCACACGTTCGCTCTGGACCAATCGTTCGCGCTGTCCCATTAGCTCTTCCGTCATCTGGTTAAAGGCCACGGCGAGCTTGCCAATTTCATCCTTACCGGAAGTTTCCACGCGGACGTTCCAATTGCCGTGGCCAATCTCAGCAGCGGCTTCAGCCAGGGTCCTGATGGGCCGGCTGAAGCGGGCCGTGACAATCCCGCTGACCACAACGCCAATAAAAACGCCCACTCCGGCGATCACCAGGCTAATGTTGCGGATGCGTTTTTCCAGCAGCAGTTCCTGCTCCAGTGAGTTGGCAACCAGCAGGACGGCGGGAGCGCGGTCCGTGTATCCGGGCAGCGGTATGGCATGCACAATTTCTTCCTGTCCTAACGCCTGCGCGGATTCCACGGTGGTGGATGCTTCATTGCGCTGCGCCAGGACTTTCTGTACCAGGGCCGTTGTCTTTGGGGAACCAAAACTTTCTTTGGCCGGCCCTAGCAGCTCGCCCGGTCCTTGTTCCGGAGAACTGAAGATGGAAACGCGAAGTCCGGTGGGCGGCGAGAGCGACTGCACTACGGCATCGAGCTTGCGTCCGCCAATCAAATAGAAACTCAGCCCATGAACGCGCACCGGGCGAAGACAGATCATGGCCAGCACGCTGCCCTGCGGCGTCTCAATATGTTTTAGAAAAGCCTGCTGCGGCAGGGGAGCAGGACGGTCAAGGAACCAGCGCTGCTTATAACCAAACCGCGCGGGCCAGTGGGCGGAGGAAATAATTGCTCCATCCGGTGCGATCAAATCCAGAAAATCAAGGCGTTGCGCCGCGGCGTTTTGTGCAGCTTCATTTACGTAATTGGCATATTCGGCGCCATTGGCCAGTTCTGTCGCGGTTCGCAGCATCGCGTCTGAGCCAGCCACGGACTCCACGCCCCGCGTGATCTCTTCCCCTTCATGTTCAAATTCGCGGCGAAACTGATTGACGAGTGCAGAGGTGCGGTCCCGCTCCACCTGACGGAACGCCTCATGTGCTCGCTCTTCAATCAGCCAGGCCACGGCGCCAACGCTGGCGGTAATGCTAATCGTGATCAGAAGAAGCAGCTTGGATTTCAATGACACGGCTAGCGCGCTCCTTCCACCCAGAGCTGATCAAGCTGCCACGCTCCTGTAACCATTTGCTGCCAGTTATGCGCGTTGTTGTTGAGCCAGAGCGCCTGCGGAATATGCGCAACCGGGACCACGCGATTGCCTGCCAGCAATTTCCGCTCGATTTCGAGGAGATCTTCAGGGCGCGCGGCCGCCAAAATCGCGGGGCTGCTTTCCGGGAACAGCCCCAGATCGTCAATGCGCGCGGCCAGCGCAGTTTGCGGATCAACGGATTGCAGCGGCACGCGCAGCAAGACTGCGTCCGCATTAATAGAAGAACGGGCCGTTTTGTTGTTGATGTGCGATTCGGCATATGGCTGCACCACGATGCCGGCTTCGCGCGCGTCCACGGCAATGCGCTCCGCCACCAGCTTGGCTTGTGGATCGGCAAAGTCATACGCAAGAGAAATAGGGCTGACAACGACGAAAGCCGCAGCATCAGCGCGCAGTTCGCGGGCGCGATCAAGGTTGGTAGCGCCGCCAAACATGAATTCATATCCGGTAAGCCACTGCGGCAGCAGACCAGCAGCGGGCGTTGCTTTGCGCTGGAACAAAACATTGCTGATGGCGGCGCGGTTCACGGCCAGAGCAAGCGCTTCACGGATGCGCGGGTCTACCGTTTTTTTGCCCGGCTTTCCGCCTGATTCGGGCTGTAGAAAGACGATTGCCAGAAGGTCGGCGGGGCGGGACAAAGTTACCGACTGGTTGTTCTGCTCGACGGCGCGAATCTGATCAATGCTGAGTTCAGTTGCGGCATAAGGGCCCAGTTGGCGGTCCATAAGCTGTTCGCGCAGAGACGATCCCATCTGAAATTCAATGGCGTCCGCGAAGGGACGCCCGCCCCAGTAATCTTCGTTGGCTATGAATTGTGCGCGTTCGCCCGGCTGCCACTGCGCGACCCTGTAGCTGCCCGTTCCGGCCAGGATTGTTGCGCCGCTCGCATCGGTTTGCCGTTTCACGATTGCATATCTGGACAGCGCCAGTATTTCCGGCATGTGTTGTACCGGCGATGGTGTTTCGATCATCACGGTCTGGCGGTCAGGAGCAGAATATTTCCACGCCGGGTTGCTTTTTTGCAGACTGGCGGCGGCATCGGCGGCGGTGAGCACGGCGCCATCGTGAAAGTTGGCCAGCCGCAGATGGAACTGCCAGGCGCGTTTTGCCGGGTCAGAATGCCAGGACGAGGCAAGCATCGGACGCGAATGCCCTTGCGCGTCCATCCCTATAAGGTTTTCAAATGCGAGCGCCGCCATGCGGTCGCGGGCCGCCGAATGGTCTTCATCACTGAGCGGATCGAGAGACATGACTTTGTCATGCAGCAGTATGCGCACAGCTCCGCCATAGCGCGGACGCGAACTGGCGTGACTGCCTGCCGCGAGCAGCACCAGACTACTGATTGCAAACAACCGAAAGAGTAAACGCTTCATACTTCCCTTGTTGCGAATGCAAAACTCCGTTCACCACCTGGCCGTAGTTGCCGGCGGTCCATAACGTTTCCACCGCACCGGCCAGGTCCACGGGCGCGCTTACGGGCGTGGCCTCATGTCCGGTGACTTCAACTGCCTGAATGCTGTCTGGGCGGATTGAGTCGGCGGGAGCGCTGGTCAAAAGCTGCCAGCCTGAGCCGCAGGTTGAGTGGACCGCGGCCAGCGTGCTGCCCCAGCCGTTGAACGTTGCCACTGGCGCCGCCAGATCATTTTGGAAGAGACGCACACGCCCGTCGGTACCGGTAAAGAGCCATAGGCGCTGGTCGCCACTCTGCCAAGTTACTCCGGAAAAAAACGGCGTCACCGATGCGCCGGCATTGTGCCCCGCCAGCAGACCGCTAAAGAAGTTCCGCCGCGGACTGAAGAATGCCACCAATCCTTCCTGTATCGGCCAGGGATCGTCACTGGCGCGGCAATCGAGCGAGGGCGGTGAGATTTTGCCGCTGCATCGTACACCGGGAAGGAATGCGCTGATCTCACTGCCATGTACTTCCAGGCGTCCGCGCACATCACGCGGCACCGGGTGCTGATGAGGAATGCCCAGCGTTTGCCGCGGCCGCCACTGCCCGGAGTCGCTGGCATAGAGCGAAAGCTGGCCCGGCTCCAGCAGCAGAAGATTTTGATTGTCCTGGTAAAAATCCAGGATAGGCGAGTCCTGCTGCCAAACGGATATCTTACGGATGGTGATGGTGGGAGCGTGCGCGGCCATTGAGCGCTGCAGGCGCGGAAGTTTCTTGATGACTAACTGGCTGCTCGATCCCTGTTGAATGTTCGCAATCCACACGTAGCCCTGCCAGTCTTCAGAAAAAGTGATCTGTACGTCAGCCACCGCCTGTTCGGCCTTTACCAGCCTGACATTCGCGTTGCGAAAGGCAGTGAAGATGGCGTTCTGCAGTGGCTCCAGCGTTTCCGGCGGAAGAGAAGACAGGTTCTGGAAACTCACGGAGACGGCCGAGGGTGAACCGCCGCGAGAGAGAATCAACTGGACAAAGTCCGGGGCCGCTGAAGGAATGGACTGCCCTTCCTGCTGGCCCACGGAAGCCGCCGGCAGAAAGAAAACCAGAGTCGCCCAAAAGCATAGCCTGGATGCGGTCTTCAACATGAAATAGAAAGCTGACTGCTCCTCATTTGACTGGAAAATACGGCAAATGGCAATCGGGGAAATGAAGTAGTCAGGAGCAAAATCCAGCACGGAGGCACCGGGCTACTTGTTTTTCCATTTTCGGCTGGCGGTCTGCTGGACTGGCGCCGATTGTTCTTCATCCTGCCCCTGGTCCGATCCTTCTTCGGCTTCTGCAGCGGCTTGCGCTGCTTTGGCGTTGGTGAAAGCATCCGGGGTAATGCCGCTCTTCATCACGTCATTAAAGAAGATCTTGGCGTCTGAAGGCACCATCATGATCTGCAGTTTGTCTGACATCCGCTCGGCCACAATCTTGTTGATCAGGAGCGGAGTTTCCTTCAGCAATGCCGCCTCGGATTTCATCCGCTCGGCGTCAGCAAGAGCGACCTTGCGAATTCGTCCGGCTTCGGCGTCGGCCAGCAGGCTGCGGCGCTCCAACTCCGCCTTGCTGTCAATTACCTTGGCCTGCGCTTGCGCTTCAGCGTTCTTTACCGTGGTCTCTTTTTGTGCTTCCGCTTCCAGGCGCGATTGCTCGATTTGCTTCTGCTTCAGCGGAAGGGTGTACTGCATGGCGTCCGCTTCTGATTTGGCCTGCAGGACCTTCACTTCGCCCGCGCCCTGGGCCTGCTTAACCTGCTGGACGCGCGCCGCTTCAGCCTCAAGTTCGGCGATCTTGACCTGTTTTGACTTCATCTCGGTTTCCACGCCCAGACCTTCATTCTGCTGCTCTTTCAGCAACAACCCTTCCAGCCCCTTGGCGTATTCTTCCGGCAGTTGAACGTCGCGCAGCATAACTTCTTTCACGATGATTCCGTCGCCTTCCAGCTTCTGGGTAATGCGGTCTGCCGCGGCGTGGCGGATCTCCTCGCGCTTGGTGGCAAAGACTTCACGCACGGTATAGTTTGGCGCCAGTTCGCGGAAGACGCTGGAAACCACGGGCGGGACAATTTCTTTTTCCACGGGCTGCGGCAGGTTGGCGTGAATGAAATCCAGCTTGCGCGGATCAAACTTGTACCGCACGGTAATCGCCAGTCCAATATTCAACCCTTCACGGGATTGCACGGTGAAGGCGTCGGGCTTTTTATTTCTGCTTTCTTTTTTGCCGGAGTCATCTTCGCTGCGCGACTCCAGCCCGTCTTTGGCGGAAGAAGAAGTCGTCAACACCTGATCGCGTATGTCATAGAGCACGACTGAATCGAGCAGCGGCACGATGAAATGAACGCCGGGATATAAAGTGCCGTGGCGCGTCCCTGAGGTCTGGCTTACTCTGATGCCACCCATTCCGCTGGGCACCACCACTATGCCTCCAGCGAGAATGAGCAGCAGCCAGGCCACAGGAAACGCCCATTTGGCAGTGGTCCAGTTCAGTTGCGGTTTCACGGGCCGGCCATGAGTCGATGGCGAGTCCGCGAGAGTCCCTTCCGGCCCCGATGAGACGCCGGTCAAAGAACCCGGAGCTATAGGCCGCAACTGGCAGTGATACTGGACAACCTGGTAAAGATTTCTGAAAACGTTGACAGCGGCCGCGACGAACAGTCCCCAGCCGGTAAACAAGAGCAGGTATTTCACAAGCAACATGTTGCAATTCTCCTTAAAGCCAAAACCTAGCGACCGCAAAGGACGCGAAGTGCGCAAGGAACATAGTCACAGGGCTGAGTGCGTGATTTCGAGTGGGGCTTTTGTGCTCGCTCACAATTTCCTTTTGCGTGTTCCCGATTCGCGTTGACCGCTTTTGCTTTGCGTTGTGTAATTTGCTGAGACTCCTCATTCAGTGCATTCGGGCGTCACACTCAATGGTCCTTTTGCGTCCTTAGCGCCGTTGGCGGTGAATTGTTTCACTGCTCGCTGGTTTCAACTGTCGTCTTTTCAGCAGCGGAAGCCATCTGAACTTCGCTATTGTTCGGCAACTTCGCAGCCACAGCGTTCTGTGCTGCTGGATTTGCCGCAGGCGCGGCGAACACCTGGGCAATCATTGCGTCACGGGCGCGGCGGACCAGCACCGCGTCACCTACGTGCATCAGGCCGTAGAGCTCTTCTACGTCTTTTTTCCTCATGCGGAAGCAGCCGTGCGAACTGGCTTTGCCAATGGAACTCTGCACGTTGGTCCCGTGAATGCCATACCCTCTCAAGTTCAGCCCTATCCAGCGTGAGCCCAGGGGATTGTCTTTTCCCGGCGCAACTTCAAGATCACCGTGGCGATAGACAGGGTCCCTGGCATGGTTGGCGATCACAAAATCGCCGTCAGGGCTGGGCGTACCGCGAGCGCCTACCGCAATGGGATAAATACGGATTGACTGGCCGCCTTCGATCACGGCCAGTTGGCGGTCGGCTATGCTGATAACGATCTGGCGCTTGGGCGCAATGGCCGAAGCGTTCTGTGTCTGGATGGCATTTGCAGGCATCAGTTGAGCGGCTGCTTGCCTACTCTGCACCGCTGTGCGAGACATTGGCGGGACCGCGGAAATCTGGTTGCTGCTTGTGTTTTGGCTATTCAGCGCGTGTTCCATCTGGTCCTGTTGACGCCGTAAAGATGCGATGCGTGCTGACGCCGCCAGATGCATGCTGGTAAGCGCGAGGGCAACGGCCACAACGGCCATGCCTGCTTGGGAAATTTTGTTTGAGATAGCAACGAGCCGCCGCATGTTGGTTTCTCTCCCCTTTTGTTCTTGCTTTGCGCAAGGACAAACTGCAGGGCAGCCGCCAAATTTCAAGCTATTGAAAACAAGCCGATTGCATCGGAGTTGCGGAGAGGTACTTTGTGTCAGGCGAGAGACACCGTGGAACCGGGGACACGGCGAAAACATAAATCAAAAGCGTCGTCCCAAAATGGGACGCAAACCTCAACCCAGGACAGGCAGTCGGCGAACTCCAAAGATAGGCAGTCGGCGAACTGCAAAGATAGGCAGTCGGCGAACTGCAAATGCCGGGTTGAAGGGCATGAGAATTCCTGTCCTGTCCCTCCAGAACAATGTGCATTGTTACGCGTACCCATTGTTAAAACAGAAGCTTCATTTTTGCTGTAACGTTTTTACTGTTTTTGGCACTCTTCTAAAGGTAAATGGTTGGGGAGTGGTAGATTTGCAAACACGCTTCTGAATTGTGACAAAGGGAACAGCGGTAATTTTACGTACTAATACATCAAGGAAGGACCGATCGGGATGGATAGAAACCCAGGAACCGGGAAAAAACTGATGACCAGCAAGTGGAAAGCGGCGGGTAGCGCCTTGGCGATTGGCTTTCTTTACGTCATGGGCGCGGTCAACTCTGTTGGACAAACGCAGGATGCCGGAATTGCCAGCGTGCAAGCGGAGCTTCCGGCGAACCTTAAGCTCATGCAGGATGCCTTGAGCAAACGCCAGGCAGCGCACCTGCAGCCGGGAGCGCTCAAAGACTCTAATACCGCCGTGGTACAAACATTGACAGGTTTGGTGGAAAGAACCAGCGCATTGCAGTCCCTGCTGGGGGCTGGACCAACCGCCAACGAAGCGCCCTTGATGGTAGAGGAGTGGAAGCAGATCAAAGCCAAGATGCAGGAAACCGGCCTGACGCCGCGAGAGCAAACTGCGTCCAACTCTTCGGGCGCCGCGAAAACAGCACAGCCGTCTGCCTCCGACTCGGCCAGCAGTTCTGCCATAGTAGCCGCAACCGTGCAACCTTCTGGCGCCAACTCGGTTGCCCCGCAGGCTTCAGCCAGTTCCACACCACCGGCGCAGCCGGCCACAGCCAGGAGCGGATTCGCTACGCCGATTTCTGATCTCTCCAGCATGACGTTTACCTACGACATAGGCGTTTCGCCGATTTTCAATCCCAGCGGACCGGGCTTTCAGGGAGGATGCACCATAGGCAATGGCGCAATTACCAGTGACGATGCAATCTGGGACGTGGTGATTTCCCTGGTAGCAAAACAGATGCAGGGATACCAGACGCTGAGTCCTTTCGCGCAGACCAACGGGCAGGGAGTGGTGGTGGTGCCGTTGATTACCATGGACCAGAACACGCAACTTCTGGTAAGCGGACGCAAGGCCTACATCGGCGCGGCCGAGCAAAACATTATTGCGCCGAAGTTTCATTTCAAAAACCTTTCCCTAAATGAAGTAACTGACCTGCTGCAAAGCCTGAAAGGGAATGACGTAAAAATCAAAGCGGCTTTTGGCGCGGGCCTGCCCAAGATCACCGTGTACCAGGTGCTGCTGCCGCCAGACGCGAATGCCGCCGTGAGCCTGGTGGCGCTGGAAGGCCAGTTATTGAGCACTCCAGAACTGATTACCCATGAAAATCTGGTGAGCCAGTTAAGCGCGCTGGCGGGCACGGATGTGGCCATTACGCCCAGAAATTCCACCCCGATAACGGTCCATGTTGAGCAGCCAATCGTGGTGACCTACACCGCTCCAGAGCTTACCGGAGACACGGCCGATGATCTGGCCAAGTTTGCCTCCAACCTGGCCAATCTGGGCATGCACGGCGACCTTAATCTTGCCAAAAGCGTTGACCGACTCACCAAGGCGGACGGAACGCCGGGAGGCCAGCCCGGCGGCAAACCGCTGGTGATTGAAAATGAATGTTTTCAGCTTTCTTTCACTCCGGGAATACAAAATGGCGGCGTTTCTCCCTCGGCCAATTTCAGGGCCAGGATTTCTTACATCCCTGATACGCTTCCGGTGACGCTCAAACTAAGCGCTGAAGGAGAGGCTGCCAGCGATGTAAGCAAGCCGCGCCGAGTGGCGGCCAGCGGAGATTTTACCTATCTCTCCAGCCCATTTTGGGGCGGATGGTATGCAACCTTTGGGGCCACGGGCAATTCTTCCTACGCGCAGACGGCGGGCATCGGCATAACCGAGTGGCGCGGCGGCGGCAAATTTGAGCTGCAAACCCCGGTGCAGAAATTCTTTCCCGTACGCGGCGGCAATGATCAAAAGCCGACCTTTACCGTGGAAGCAGGCGGCATTGGCGGCACCATGCCCAATACCAAAACTAACTTTGTGGTGCGAGGCGATTTCATCTATACGCTGCAACCCAGCGCCAAGATTTTCCTGGATTTTCGCGCGGCCGCGGCCCACTCGCAGGATGGACGGTTCGCCGGACGCAACGACTTCAGCTTTGGCGGTTTTACTGGACGCTACACCATCTACAACGACTGGGATTTTATCGCCAAGTATGAATGCGGACGCAAAGATCCGCTCTACGTAAAATCCTGTGGCTGGCAGACGGGCTTCGGCCTTAAAACCAAGTAAGGAGAACCATGGCCAAAAAAACAATGGATGATGTTGCCGACATAGTGATGGCGTACGGGTCTGACCCGCGCAACAAGTTCCTGACCGATCCAAAGGATGACGAAAGCAAGCCGGTGGATCCCGCGCTGGCTGCGATGCCGCCAGCCAACTTTACCGCCTTTTTTGCCGACTTTACCAAGTACATCCGGGTGGACAAGGGAATGGCGACGATCGTGATGACTTCCAATGGACTGAAAGCCTGCCCGGACTGGGCCAGCCTGATCCTGTATGTTTTCAATCTTCAATAGCGTTTCTGCCGCTTGCCGTTGAGCCAACTCCGGGGGTGCAACCTGTTGGCACACCAACAAAAACGGGTTTCAGGAGCCACCTGAAACCCTAAAGTAAAGAGCGCAGCCATGAATCCAGAACGAGGCTGAGAACGGCCGGAAATTAGGAGGTGCCGCGGCCCATCTCGTCAGCGCATTTATGGCTGCAATGAGTGAGACACGCCGGGAACGCTTGCGGAACAGGAAAAATGCAAATCTTGCCGAAGCAGGGAAATTCCCAATCGTCTCCGTGGGGCAAGAGGTAGTCAAAAGGGACGCTGCGGGAAGGACTTGGAAGAAGTTGAGTAAAAATAGTAAAGGCTGTGACATTGGTTATGCTCTAGCCGCTAACTCCTGCGAGGGAGCCAACAACGTGGATGCATGTACCGTCACAGCCCTTGATGCGACCACTGCTTTCGCAGTCCCTGACCCCGGCCTACCCCTCGCAGGGTCTGTCGGTTTTTTCGGGTCCGGGTCTTCAGCGGATCACTCCACCGAACCTAGCCACTCAGTCTACTTCGGATCAGCCACTGTTTATTTTGACTAACCCTTTCGACCGTCGACGTGAGCAATCCTAATTCAGGAATGGGAAATGTCAACGCCCGTGGTTTGTGCAAACGCTGATTTTTTTCCACGGATTTGCGCGTTCAAAAACCACGATAAAAGGCGGGTATAAATAGGGTTGATTGCGCCTGGCCGCGTTTTCCACAACGGTTTCCACAGAAATGGCCCCACGAACCGAGCACGAAAGTTGCTGTTCAAGTGTGTGAATGAACCAAATGATGCTCTTGACGGCGCAACCCCAGGTGCCTCATTGTGTGTCTTAGGAACAAAACTGCGGAGCAAACACGGGGAAGGCAAAATCGCGAGAGGCAGATGGCAGATCTGATCGCTTACGTTGACGGAGGTTCCCACGGCAGCCCGGGGCCCTCTGGCATTGGCGTACTGATTGAAAAGCCGGACGGAGAGCTGATCCGGATAGCCAAGTGGATTGGCCACCATGACAACAATGTGGCCGAATATGCCGCCCTGCTGGAAGCGCTGCAACGCGCGCTGGACCTTAAAGCTACTTCGCTCAGCGTCTATACAGATTCACAACTGGTGGTAAAGCAGATGACGGGGGAGTATTCCTGCCGCAGTCCGCGGCTCTACTCACTCCATTGGATGTGCCGCAAACTTTCCCGTACGCTGAAGTTTTGCATTGCCCACATTCCTCGCGAGCAAAACCAGGAAGCAAATCGCCTGGCAAACCATGCGGTGCGATTCCGCCAGTTGCCAGTTCCCGGACTGGAATAAAGAGTTACGGCCTAATTTCCTTGCGGTGATGAACGGGTAGTGGCGCGTTCTCGCCTTACACTTTGGTGTGTTCGTAATACTTGCCGATAATCAGCCCGATCTCGACCGCTGCTTCGGGGTCCAGATCAACAAATTCAAAGCCGGCATATTGCTGATCAGAGAACCGCAGCCGCGCATTCACGCGCACACGAATGTCCTCAGTAGGTTCGTGGATGGTGAAGGTATAGATTTTGCTGTCTTCGTTGTAGTGTTTCTCCGGCTCCATCATGAAGCCGCCGCGCGCCAACTGGCGCAGCACACCGCTCTTGCGGCCTTTGGCATCCAGCACCAACACCTGGGCCTGGTGCGTAATGTCCACTCGCTCAAACCTGCGCCGTTCCTCCGGATTTTGTGTTTCCGTCGTGGACCTCATTGAATTTGCTCTCCAAATGCGCTGACTGGATCAACGTCTACGGGCACATCTTTAACGCCTGTTAATGCCGATTTTAACTCAGCCGGCATGGAATCATACTTTTTAAACCATTGCTCAGCACGGTTCCTGTCTCCGGTGGCCTCGATTTCCAGCAGCTCTTTGGCCAGAGTGGCGATGGCTTGCGGCATCTTTGTGAAATCAATTGCATACTTGCCGATCTTGGGATCGAGAGCGATAGCGCCCTGTTCGGCCAGATAGTTAAACTCCATCATTTCCGCGCGGCCATGGGCTTCCGCTACGCCAAAGCGTACCGTGCGGAAGATTCCGGCCACATGCGAAGCATAAAAGCCGTTTGCCTGGTCCTTTTGGACCACTCCTTTATCCATGAGCCAGTTCAAGGCAAACAGGCCAACGATATCGGCCTTGGCTTCTTCCAGTCCGGCGTAAGTTGGCCCAATGGATTCGCGGATGTCCGCCTTGCCGGCGCTGGTGCGCGCATAAGCCGGGCCAAGACCGTGGCAAATTTCATGCATCAGGACCACGGCCAGATAGCCTTCCATGCTGGCCAGAGCCGCCTGGTCTTCCCGCATGAGCTGCTTGCCGATGGGCAGGACCACGTAATTCACGCGCGCATCCATAAAATTTTTGAAGAAGATTTTTTTGGTGCCTTTTTCCTGATGAATGCGCGGATCGTTGGGCAGATTGTCCGCCACCGCCTGATAGCCGTGGCGCAAGTCGCCGGCGCGGAACGGCGCGTCCATTACCTCCAT
>DATBCN010000041.1:0-3515 GCA_036270475.1 Candidatus Angelobacter sp.
TCAAGCGAGGCAGCCAGGGCATCGCGGCCTTTTGCCGTGGTGGAAAAGATGCGGCGTTCAGGACCAAGCGCGGGTCCCGGACCGTCGGCTTCGCGGGCCTCATGGACCAGCTTGAGGCGCTCAAGTTTTTCCAGCGAGTAATAGACCTGGGGGCGCGAGACACCGGCCCAATCCTGTATCTGGCGGCGCTCCAGTTCAAGGTTGGCCTGGTAGCCGTGCATGGGCTGCTCCGCCAACAGGCTGAGCAGGACCAGATCAGGGACGGTGAGTGCGCGCTTTTTAGCCGCGGGCATTGCGTGCCTTTCGTTGCCGGCTCCAGTACCACCACTGGCATTGATCGGCGGGAAGGAGCGGATTGCGCGCCTGGGCCACGGCGGCAAAGAAAACGTCCTGGCAGCAGATGTCCACGGGCTGCGCGGTAATGCGGCAGAGTTTTTGATACAGCCGCGTGGGACTTTGGCGGGCAAGCTGTTGCACGGTATGAATGCCCAGAAGCTCAAAGTCGCGCAGCATGGCCGGCCCAATGGAGACGAGGTCTTTGAGTCGGCGGGCTCTTAGCTGGCGGGCTTTTATCTGAAGGGCTTGGGGTTGACGTTGGCTGCGCGGGAATTGGCGTTCCTGAAGTTGCATAAAAAGCTCCGGTTGACATTCGCAATGAAATGCCGCTAGTCTAAATTAGACTAGAAACAAATGCAAGGACAAAATTCGATGAGCGCAGGAGAAACCATATGAAGGCCGCAGAAGCGAAGAAGATTACTCCCATCCTGTTTGCGCAGGAGCTGGAGCCGTGCATTGAGTTCTGGAACGGACGCATGGGCTTCCAGAAGACCGTGGAAGTGCCGGAAGGAGAAAAGATCGGTTTTGTAATGCTGGAGAAAAACGGGTTGGAGTTGATGTACCAGAGTTTTTCCAGCGCGGAAAAAGACAACGCCGCAACCGGCGAAGCCGCGCGCAAAGGGCCGAGCTTTCTATATGTGGAAGTCGCGGACCTGGATGCGGCGCTGGCGGCAACGAAAGGAACCGAGATGGTGATGCCCGTCCGCACGACGTTTTACCAGGCGAAAGAGTTCGGCATTAAAGATCCGGCAGGACATTACATTATTTTTGCGCAGCAGGGAGCAGGGGCGGAGAAGTAGCTGCCGAAAAATGTTGAAGAGGACAGGGCATTCTGTGCCGCCGTCGCGTAAGCAATGGGCCATGAGGCCAGCGGCGTTTCGCATCTGTTTTGCGTGGCGGCGGACTGCTATATTTGTGGGTAACGTCGATGTGCAAATCCCATAGCATAGAGCGTGTTCCCAGCCTGAGGCACGGCCCTGCCGCGGTATTGATTGTTGCGGTGGTCTTGGTCTGCCTGCTGGCCGGATGCAGCGGCAGAGGCGGGGCTTCCGGCAACGCCGAATACGCATATGTTGCCGTAACGGAAGCCAGCCTTCGCGACCACGTGGCAACGCTCTATACCAAGACCGGCGTGGTCCACAACGGAGAGCGCCTGCAGGTGCTGGAGCGGATGCAGAGCAAGAGGTTTTTGCGCGTGCGGTCGCCACGGGGAGAAGAAGGCTGGGTGCAGGAGCGTTTTCTGGCTGACCAGGCGACGTTTGAGCAGTTTCAACGGCTGACGGAGCAGTTCAAGTCCACTCCGGCGCAGGCCACGGCAACCACTGAGGAGCAGGTAAAGGTCCATGTGCTGCCTGGGCGAAAAACCGGCTATCTCTATCTGCTGAATGAAAAACAGAAAGTGGACATGCTGCAGCGCCAGACGGTTGACCGCAACGCTGCTCCGCTACAGCTCAAAGACGACAAACAGAAAGACGCGGACGATACGCCGGATGAAGACAAGGTAAAAAGCGACAACGCTGGGCCGCCGGCTGTCCGCGAAGATTGGTGGCTGGTGCGCGACGCGCAGGCGCGGGTGGGCTGGGTACTGGGCCGGACTTTATATTTATCCGTGCCGGAAGAGATTGCGCAATATTCTGAAGGGCAGCGCATTGTGGCCGCCTTCCCGCTGGACGAAGTTACCGACGGAGACAAAAAAGTTGCTGAGTACCTGGTGTTGTTCACGGAAAAAGAGGGCCTGCCCTATGACTTTAGCCAAGCCAGGGTGTTCACCTGGAACGTACGCAAACATCGCTATGAAACGGCGTATCGTGAGCGCGATCTTGCGGGTGTGCTGCCGGTAACGCTGGGACGGCAGGGCTTTGAAAAAGAAGGCAATCTGCGCACGTTTGTACTGCGCACAAAAGAGGACGATGGCAGCGTGCGGGACCGAACATACAAATTCAACCCGCCGATTGTCCGCCGGGTGCTGGCCGCGGGTGAAACGCCGCCTGCGCCAAGACGCCATAAGGCACAAAAAGCGGGCGGAAAATCGAAATCTAAACATTAAAAGCGTGGCATCCAGAGAGACCTTATTGCCGTCCAATAAGGTATGGCAGAAAAAGTGATGCAGTTGAATCTGGAACGGGACTATAAGAAGTACCTGTATTTTGTGGATGGCGAAGGCAACGTAAGCCGCAAAGTCAAGTCCGGAGAAGGTGAAGCCGAGGTGCTGGTGCCGAAAGCGATTGAACGGGACAACCAGTATTTGTACTTTGTGGACAAAGAAGGCGACATCGCCCGGTCTCCAAGGGCCGTGCGCCGTACAGCCAAGAAAGTAGCTTGACCCGGCCCCGGAAGAGATGAGCGGCTTGAATTTGTTGGTGTTTCGCGGCGGCCAGCAGCTTGCCAGCGGCCAAGAGCTTAAGGCAGCGTTGGTTGAGCGGTTGCTATCGCTCCGGCGGCGTTGCTCGCAAGATGCGTTGATTGACGCGCTGTTGCTTGCCGGCGAACTCGAATGCAGCATGGCAGACGCTGGGCATTCCATTGCTCCTCCCATAGATGTTCTGCCTATGGAGCATTTGACCGATCACATTGCCGGGGCGCTGCTAAGCGCCAATGTCGGACCAAATTTTGAATGCGTGAATTTTGAAAGTCTGGCGGATAACGCATCTAAATTTGCTGTTCCGGATCTGTTGAGTATCGCCACTCCTGAAGGCTTTGCCTACTACGCTCTCCATCCTGTTGCTTATGCGGACGCGCTTTTGCGAATTCCTCTATTGACCAACCACTTGCTTGTTGTGGGCATTCGCAGCATTGGGACAACGCTGAGCGCAGTCACCGCGGCTGCCGCGCGTCTTTGCGGCGCAGCTGCACGGAGAATTACAGTGCGTCCTGAAGGCCATCCCTACAATCGGCATACAGCATTGTTGCCGCGGCAGCTGGCAATCGTGCAGGATGCGGTTTCGTCTGGCGCAACGTTTGCGATTGTGGATGAAGGGCCAGGCTTAAGTGGATCGTCGTTCTTATCTGTGGCTGAAGCGTTGGAAGGCGCTGGCGCTCCGCGGGAAAAGATTGTGCTGCTCAGCGGCCATGAGCCAAATGTTAATACATTGTGCGCGCCAGACGCGGCGCAACGATGGCAGCGCTACAAAAATGTAGCGGTTGCGGGGCAAGCGCGAAAGCCGGCGCAGGCAGTTGAT
>DATBCN010000042.1:0-8219 GCA_036270475.1 Candidatus Angelobacter sp.
GGTCCGCCAGGGCGATTGTCATTCACAGGCGCGCGGCTCTCAACCCGTGGACGCGTGCGTTCCACTGGCGGATGCGCGTCCGGCGCTCCTGCATGGATGGCGCGCACATCCGGATGAACTTCAGGATGAGGAATGACGCGCGCTCTTCCGATTGCATTCACATCCACATGCACCACTTCACGGGCCACGGGCCGCCCACCGCGGAATGCGTCACTGGAGATCGCGGTCGGAGCGACCCGCTGATAGGTGTAGTGGATATTTTCCACATTGCGGATATTCGTCACGTTCACGATATTTACGTTGCGCACGTTGACGACATTGACCTGGCGCAAATAACCGTCACTGTGGTGATACCAGGGGAGATATGGATCGCGCGGTCCAAGCGGGAACCACACCTGGATATTGGCGCTCGGGCCGCCAACGAACGCGACCAGAGCAGGCGCATAGACCGGTCTTACTCCCACTACGACCGTGCCGGGGACCCAGCCCCAGCGCGAGCCAATCAGCGCCCAGCGGCCATAGTGAAATGGAGCAAATCCCCACGGCTCTTCTTCCACCCAGGTCCAGCCCCAGGGCTCAACCCAGGCCCAGCGTCCGTGGCGATAGGGAGCCCAGTCCGCGGCAACCCCCGTTGGATACCAGACCTGTCCATAGTCATCCGCGGGTTCCCAACGTCCATACTCATCCAGGTCTTGATAGCCGGGAACGTAATCGCCAACATAACGCCGGGAGTTCGAGGAGAGATAGCGGCGGTCGCGGTCGCCAGACCAGCGGTCAAAATCATCGCCGCCGGGACCATCCACCCAATCCAGCCGCACGTCATCATAGCCTGAGAGTTTTACAGACTGCCCGCTATGTACAACCTGCGAGAGGCCATTGCCGCTGATTTCCAGGTCTCCGCTGTTGACCGTGACCAGGGTGGTGTTGTCGTCAGGATAAGTCTCGACCCGGTAACTGCCGGGACGCAGCAGCGTAAGCGCCGCGTTGGGCGTATCAATCTCAACCGAATTGCCGGAAAAAATGTTGTAAGCGCGGACGCGCAATGTTCCCTGCGCCAGCCCCAGTTGCACAAGCTGGTCCGTCAGGTTCGTGGTGGACACATCCGTGCCATAAGAAAGACGCACGGCGATGTTGCCGGTTTCCAGTTCGGCGCGTCCATCCCGGTCAGTATAAATGCGGTCGCCGGTGGTGAGCGGATAGTTGGGCACGGCCTGGCTCCACTGGTCTTCGCCAGAGGGCTGGAAGGAAACATTGCCGCTCACATAGCCCAGACGGGCCACACGTCCCGGAGGATCGTCGCGGTCATTACTACGACGATCACCGCCACGGTCATAATCATCCTGGGCCAGGAGCCGCGCAGACAAAAGCGGCGTGCTCAGGAGCGCCATAAAAATCATTACCCTTAAAAATAATCTTGAATGCACTCTCATCAGAAAAACCTCTTTTCGCGAGATGCGACACAACAAAACATTCGGCCTGCAAACGGGCAAAGACGCCACTGATTTACGGCCTGATGACTACAACACCTGAAGAGGGCCTAAGTTTCTGATCCTAAGGTTTTAAGATACGGAAAATAGGCACGCGAGAGTGCCGCTTTCCCTTTCACTTCTTTACAATCTTGCGAGCAACCAACGCTGGTGATGCTTGTCGCTTTGCAAGCTACCCGATGCAAAGTTGGCTTGCGACGGATTGAAAGCAGGCAGCATTCTTCAGGCGCGTAGTTAAGACAAAGTTCCGGCGTCCAGGCAAAGAGTAAAAGCAATGCCGAATCTACAAATCAGAAACCGAGGCATGCACCTGCAGCAATCCTACCTCGGCGGCGATTTTTTCCAATTTTGACCGCGTTTCCGGCTTCACCGGCAACATGGGCAGCCGCAGGACTTCTTCAACGCGGCCCATCATGGCCAGCACGGCCTTCACCGGCATGGGATTTGACTCAAGGAAGTTGGCCTGCATCAGGCGCAGGAACTTGCGCTGGGTGCGGCGGGCTTCGGACCAGTCATTGTTGAGCGCGGCCGCTGTTAGCTCTGACATCTCCTTGGGAATCTCATTCGAACAAACGGAAATAATTCCCACGCCGCCCAGCGCGATCACGGGAATTGTGATGGCGTCGTCACCGGAAAAGACCAGGAAGGTTTCCGGCACATGATTAAAGACCTCGGCAATCTGCGAGATGTTGCCGCTGGCTTCCTTGACGGCGATGATGTTGGGAATTTTTGCCAGACGGCCCAGCGTTGCCGGCTCAATGTTGGCGGCGGTGCGGCCCACCACGCTATAGAGGACCAGCGGCTTGTCCACGGCCTCTGCAATGGCCTTGAAATGCTGGTACTGGCCTTCCTGCGTGGGCTTGTTGTAATAGGGTGACGCGGTAAGAATGGCGTCCACGCCTTTGCGGCGGTTGAGTTCGCGCGCTTTTTCCACGGCTTCCGCGGTGCAATTGGAGGTTGCGCCGGCAACAATCGGCACGCGGCCGCCATTCACGTCAATCGTAATGTTAATGACGCGCAGCCATTCGTCCTTGCTGAGCGTCGGCGTCTCGCCCGTGGTGCCGCAGGGCACAAGGAAATGTATGCCGGAGACAATCTGCCATTCAACGAGCGCACGAAGGGCTTTCTCGTCAATGCTCTGGTCCTGCTTGAACGGTGTTATGAGCGCGGTGCCGCAACCTTTTAAGTTCATGGGAATTCTAGGATAAATCCAATTCTGTTGGATGGCTACTGAATGCAGAAATGGTTATGTGACACGCTGAATTTGCCCGCGGAAGGCGCGTTTCGAATTGGTATTGGCTCCCTGGATAATTCTTAGATCGCTCTTCCCAACAATGAAATCGCAGGCGTACAATTGGTCGCCGCGACCGCCAGCTCTCCAGCCGCGACCCCAGGGGCCCCGCAAATCCAATACGTGCCAGTCAACCATCATTAAGGAGTACCAGCGCATGTCTCAGTGTTCCAAAACTTCCCCCGCCGTTCCTCGATTTGTTTTTATTCGGTCCATGCGCGGCCTTGCCTGGTTGCTGATGGTGACGGTGGTCTTTACGCTGGCGCTGCCGGTGGCATTGCTGGCAGAGAAAAAAGACGACGATGCTAATGCCACCCTGCAGAAGTTGCCGGGATTGCTGGCGCCAGTGCGCGTGGTCCGTGACACGAATGATATTCCGCATGTGAAAGCGGCCAACGAACACGATATGGCTTTTGTGCAAGGCTATCTGCACGCCCAGGACCGGCTGTTCCAGATGGATGTGAGCCGCCGCCAGGCCAGCGGAACGCTGGCCGAACTTGTGGGCCAGGCCGCGCTGGCGCAGGACGTGCAACTGCGCACCCTGGGATTGCGTCGCGCCGCCGTGCGGTCTTTGCCAGTGCAGTCCGCGCGGGCGATGAACCTTTTGCAGGGCTATTCAGACGGTATCAACGCCTGGGTGGCCTCGCATCCGCTGCCTCCAGAGTATGGAGCGCTGGAACTAACCAAGTTTGCGCCCTGGACTCCCACGGATTCTCTGGCCGTGGTGAAACTGATTGGCTTTGGTTTGTCTTTCGATATCGACACGCAAGGCACGGTTGAGCTGTTGAGCTTCCAGGGTGCGGGACAGGCCGCGGGCTTTGACGGCGCCAAACTATTTTTTGAAGACATTGAGCGCTCCGCGCCGTTTAATCCGGCGTCCACGGTGCCGGATGCATCGGTGCCGCTATCGCAGCAATTGTGGAGCAAGAGTGGTGTAGGGAAGAACCTTCCCGGCGGCATTCGCCCGGAGACTCTGGCGCTGGCGCGCGATTACGTGGCAAAAACAAAAGACATTCCACTGTTGCGCCACGCGCGTGAGCAGCAACTGGAAGGCGCATCGAACGAATTTGCCATCAGCGGCCGGAACACCACGAGCGGCGCTCCGCTGGTGGAAAACGATCCGCATCTTTCACTCGGAGAGCCTTCCACCTGGTACCCCATCCATCTGGAAGCAGGCGGCCTGGACGTGATGGGCAATGGTTTTCCGGGGACTCCGGGAGTCACGCTGGGGCGCAACAAGTTTGTGGCGTGGGGTGCGACGAATGACGGGATTGATGTAACAGACACATTCCAGGAGCAGGTAGTTCCTGATCCCACATCGCCCAGCGGATTCAGCACCATATTCAAGGGCAAGCTGGAGCATGTGATTCCCGTGCCGGAAGTTTTCCGGTTTAACAAGGTGGGAGACGGCATTGCTGACGATCTCATCACCGTTCCGCCGGGCGGCAGCATTCCTCCGGCAACGCTAATTGTTCCCCGCCGCAACAATGGGCCGATCATTTCGCTGAACACTACAACCGGCGCGGCGTTGAGCATCGAATGGACCGGTTACAGCGCGACGCATGAACTGGATGCGGTGTTGATCTGGGCGTCGTCGCACAACATCAAGGAGTTTCAGACCGGGTTGCCGTTCTTTTCCGTCCCGCCACAGAACATTGCCTACGCTGACGTGAATGGCAACATCGCTTATTTTGCCGTGGGAGAAATGCCGGTGCGTGAAGACCTGCAGGCAGGCACGGTGAACGGAGCGCTGCCGGTCTTTATCCGTAACGGTCAGGGCGGCAATGAGTGGCTGCCGGTGATCCATCCGCAGCCGGGACAGTCCACGGCATTTGAGATTCTGCCTTTTGCCGAGATGCCGCACGTGATCAACCCCAAGGCCGGATTTTTTGTGAACGCCAACAACGATCCCGCGGGCGTAACGCTGGGCAATAATCCCATTGGGCGGCTTCGCCCCGGCGGCGGCATCTATTATCTGGGATACACGTTTGACGCGGGCTTCCGCTCCGGACGCATCACGCAGTTGATTCGCGACCACCTGAAGAATGGGAAGATCTCCTTCCGCGACGTGCAGAAGATCCAGGCCAATGTTTCACCGCTGGACGCCGAATTCTTTACCGGATTTGTGACGCAGGCTTTTGATAATGCTCGCGCGCGCGCCGGGCAGAGCGCGCCGCTGGCAACGCTGGCGAATGATCCGGCGATTGCGGAAGCCGTGGGCCGTTTGCGCGGCTGGGACTTCAGCATGCCGACGGGAATTCCGGAAGGCTATGACGGCTTTGATGTGGGCGGGCCTCCGTTTGCGCGGTCAGGAACGGAAATTGCCAACAGCGTTGCGGCCACGCTCTACAACACATGGCGCGGCCAGTTCATCAGTGAGACGCTTGGCGCAACGCTGGCCAAGGTCGGGCTGGGAGCGGTTGAGGCATCACTGCCAGACCAGACTTATCTCAAGGCATTGCGCCATCTGCTGGAAAATTTCTCGACCGCACACGGTGTAGGCGCATCGGGGCTGAACTTCTTCCAGGTGGCGGGCGTGACCGATGCCGGCGATCGCCGCGACATCGTGATCCTGCAGAGCCTTAAAGACGCGCTGACGCTGCTGGCCAGCCCGGCTTTCAACGCGGCTTTTGGCGGGTCGACCAACCAGAACGATTATCGCTGGGGCAAGCTGCACCGGGTTACTCTCGCGCACATCCTGGGTGCGCCTTTCAGTATTCCGCCGGCGGGTGGCGCGTTCCCGCAGCCGCTCGCTGGGCTGCCGGGAATCCCCGTGGACGGCGGCTATCAGACAGTGGATGCCGCCAGCTTTACTCCGAAGGCGAATACGGTGAATGGGTTTACGTTCTCCTCCGGGCCGTCACAGCGGTTTGTGGGCGAAGGCCGGGATGAAGGCATTCGCGGAGTAAGCTCATTGCCTGGCGGAATCAGCGGCGTGCTGGGCAGCCCGTTTTATGTGAACCTGCTGCCGCAGTGGCTCGCCAACCATGCTTATCGCCAACTTTTCACGGAAGATGATCTTGAAGACCATATTCTGAACGTGACCAGGTTTGTGCCCTGACATGTGCGTGACAATAAGGCACTGCGGAAAAATCTGGCCGCAAACACACAGCTGCAGGATCGGATGATTGGGACATCGGGACATCTGAAGGTTGTTCAATCAGAAAGATCGTTTCTGGAACGATTCTCGGATCACCCGATGAAGCGATGACCAGATCACCCGATTGTTAGAGCTGGTCCACGATTTCCGGGAACTCATAAAACCCGGTTTTACCCTTGGTCCATTCGGCGGCGCGCACTGCGCCCTCGGCAAAGCCAACGCGCGATTTCGCGTCATGGGTGAAGAGAATCGTATCGGTTGGTGAGTCCATCATTACCAGGTGCATGCCCACGGTTTCGCCTTCGCGCACGGATGCGACTTCAACTTTTTCTCCGGAGCGTGATTCCATGATTTTCTGGATAGTCACTGCCGTCCCGGAGGGCTTGTCTTTCTTGTGGACGTGGTGGCGCTCCACGATGCTGCCGCGATAGCCATGCTTCAGCACGGGCGCAATGGCCTGAATGGCCTTGAAGAAGAAATTCATTCCCACGGAAAAATTTGATCCGTAGAGTAAAACGCCTTGGCGTTCCGCCACCAGTTCGCGGACTTTTTCCATGTGTTGATACCAGCCGGTGGTGCCCACCACAATGGGAACGCCGGCCTCCACGCAGCGAATGATGTTAGGAATCACGGCATGCGGCGTGGTGAAGTCAATCACGGCGTCAATTTCTTTAAGCGTGGCCGGAGTGAGTGCGCGGCCATCCTGATTTTCCTGGCCAGCCAGGGACTGGACCTGGTGCTGGCGTCCTTTGGCCACTTCAGCCACCAGTGCGCCGGTTTTGCCTCGACCGAGAACCAATAACTTCACGCGAACACCTCGGGGTCCACCTGAGAGAAGAATGTGCGGTGCAGGCGCGAGACTACATCAGGCACGGCATCTTCATCAATCACAAAACTAATGTTAATCTCTGATGCGCCCTGGGAGATCATGTGAATATTGGCGTCGGGAATGGCGCTGAACACTTTGGCGGCAATGCCCGGCGTGCTCTTGATGTTTTCTCCTACCAGGCAAACGATGGCCTTGCGGCCTTCATACTTTACGTCCGCCAGCTTGGCCAGATCGGCGGCTATGGCGGCGACGGACTCGTTCGAATCCACGGTGACCGAAACGCTGACCTCCGAGGTGGAAACCATGTCCACGGGGCAGCGATGGTTGGCAAAGACCTCAAAAATGCTTTTGAGAAACCCGTGCGCCATGAGCATGCGCGTGGCCACCACGTCTACCACGGTAATGCGCTTCTTGGCGGCGATGGCCTTGAAGATGTTTTTGCTCTTGGGCGCAGTAGCCGTAATGCGCGTGCCTCCGTTTTGTGGGTTGCGCGAGTTCAGAATCAGCACGGGAATATTTTTCTGGATGGCCGGCAACAGCGTGGCTGGATGCAGCACCTTGGCGCCAAAATAAGCGAGCTCAGCCGCTTCTTCAAAGCTGATGCACTTGATGCGATGGGCATCAGGGCAGAGATTAGGATCTGTGGTCATCATGCCGTCAACGTCAGTCCATATTTCAATGCGCTCGGCGTTCAGGCCAGCGCCCACAATGGCGGCGCTAAAGTCAGATCCGCCCCGGCCCAGCGTTGTCGGAGTGCCTGCACGCGTGGAGGCGATAAATCCACCCATCACCGGCACGCGCTTGTTATCCAGCATTGGCTTCACGGTTTCAATCAGCCGGGCGTCTGTCTCTTCAAATTGCGGGACGGCCTTGCCGAAGTTGGAGTCAGTCACGATGCAGCGGCGGGAATCAATATGCGCCGCCTGAATATTGCGCTGGGAAAAAGCCGCGGCGGCGATCTTGGAAGAGACACGCTCGCCAAAGCCGGAGATGGTATCAGTGGTCCGCGCAGTCAGCTCACCCACGGCTACAACGCCGCGCAACAGCTCGTCCAAGCCGTTAAAGTCGGCTTCCAACTCAGGCGCAATCTGTTCAAATGCATGCGTGCCCAGCAGGTCACAGGCGCAGTTGTAATGCCGCTCGCGGGCGGCGCGGGAAAGCTCAAGGGCTTTTTCACGATTGCCAGAGCCTGCGGCTGAGGCCATGGCGAGAAGCTGATCGGTGATTTTGGCGAGCGCGCTGACGACCACAACGGGACGTTCATGCAGGCGCTCGCGGACGATGGCAGCCACGCGGTCGATGGCCTGCGCGTCTTGAACGGAGGTGCCGCCGAATTTCATGACAATCATGAGGGCACCTGCGAAGAAAAAACCCACCACGGAGGCACGGAGGCACGGAGAACAGCTTTTGCATCAAATCCACCGCGGAGACGCGGAGGCGCGGAGGCATGAAGAGGCATTTTGAAGAAAACGCAAGGTCCCTCACCCCTACTCGAGCGCTGAAGAAAACGCG
>DATBCN010000043.1:0-9473 GCA_036270475.1 Candidatus Angelobacter sp.
GTATGACCTCACATACGCTGGGCATCTCTGCGATGCGCTGAAGAAAACCGGCATCGCTGCCTGGAATGTGGAGTACCGCCGTGTGGGAAATCCCGGCGGCGGCTGGCCGGGAACTTTTGAGGACATTCGCAGCGCTTACCACGCTTTGCTCGATCACAAAAATGACGCCATCGCAAAATTCGATCTCAAGAGACTCTGCGTTGCCGGACACTCCGCTGGAGGCCACCTTGCCGTGTGTCTCGCGGCGTTTGAGAGTTCAGTAGCGCGTGTGCTCTCGCTTGCCGGCGTGCTCGATCTTCGCCGCGCCTGGGAACTCCACCTAAGCAATGATGCTGCGGCAGCATTTCTTGGCGGCCCGCCCAGCGAAGTTCCAGACCATTACCGTGAAGCTTCGCCGGCGGAACGCGCCATCCCCAAGGCGGCGCAGAAGCTGATTCACGGCACCTCTGACGATTCTGTTCCCTACGAGATCAGCAAAAGTTATGCAGATAAAAAGAAGCAGGCCGGGGAGCACGTTGATCTCATCACGCTGCCCGGCATCGGCCATTTTGAGATCGTCGATCCCGGCTCAACGGTATGGAAGCAAGTGGAAAGCGTTTTTGTCTCTCTCACTCGATCGTGATGAATGGACCAGTGCCTAGAAACAGTTTTGCGGGGTAAAAATGAATTCAGAAAACGGCATCATTAGCACATCAACCATTCACACCGTGGATGAAACCGTTGCCAAGATCAAGGAGATTCTCGGGACCAAAGGCATCAAGCTGTTTGCCGTGGTCGATCATAGCGGCGAGGCCGAATCCATTGGCCTTAAGATGCCGCCCACCAAGCTACTGATCTTTGGCAATCCCAAAGCTGGCACGCCGCTGATGCTCGCATCGCCAACCGTGGCCATTGATCTACCATTAAAGCTTCTGGTTTGGGAAGATGTTCAGGGCAGGCGATGGATATCTTACAATACTCCGCAATACCTCCAGCAGCGACACGCGCTGCCTGACGATCTTTTAAAAAACATCGCGGTAATTGAAGCCCTGGCTACGGAAGCGGCTACCTAAAGCCCGCGCAAAGCCAGATAACTCTTTCCGGGATCAGGCCTTGCTCTCGATGAATGATTGCTGATCTTTCTTCAAATCCATTACCAGCGTGATCACAGACAACAAGGTAATCATTGAGATTATCCCCAATGAAATGACGCAGTAGATGCACCAAACTCCCAGTACGTCTTTTTCTACATGCGCCAGGTAAAGAGAAAACAACATGGCTGGAACAGCCATTGCCGCCAGCAGCCGCCACCGTTTTATGAACGCCAGTACGCCGAGCAGCAGATAGCCGGCAATGCCAACATCAGCTACAGGAATGTCCCTGAGCCATTGCATCCGTTGCGGGCTGCTTGGCTGCATGGAATCTTTATTTGTGAGCAGATCAAAAATGCCGCCTATTACGGCGAACGGGCTCTTATTCACCAGGCCGCAATCCCACTTCTCATTGATGCTGCACGGCGAGGCGTCAGTGCGATAGTGCTCTCGCAAGGCAAGTGAGCCGGCTATGGTCCCCGCTAGTGCCAGGAGTATGATGGTCCATCTCATGCTTCACTCATCTTACTTGGTCAACCCAAACGCCCGCGAATGAAATTCCAATGACTGTTCCAGATGTTGCGCCACGTACTGCCAGTCATGACCGCCGGGATAGATATGCGCCTCATGCTCAACATGACGCGCGGTGAGCAGCTTGTCCAACTGGCGCGTGCCGGCATCGAATCCGTAATTATCGTGGTCGCCGCAATCAAAATATATCTTCAGCCCCTGCAGGTTGGCCGTGCGGGCAAAAACAAAAGGCGAGTTTTCTTTCCAGAAGCGCTCGTTCAGCGGAGAACCAAACGCGCTGCCCAGAAAAGCGCCCAGCCCGGCCCCCGCAGATCCGCGCGGCAGCTCTTCCAGCAGCGCCGGCATGTGGACGCCAACGGAAACAAACATCCTGGGATATTTGAAGGCAAAGCGCAACGCTCCATAACCTCCCATGGAGATTCCGCCGATCGCGCGGCCGGAACGCTCGCCCAACAGCCGAAAGCGCCGCTCCATCTGTGGCACAAATTCGCGCACAAAAAAATCATCGTAGAGGATGTGGCCATCGCGGGAGTTGATGTAAAAAGAACTTTCGCCCTGCGGCGTAATGATCACATACTCGCCCAGCCGCTTCTCTTCCCACGCTTCCTCAATCACGCTGGATGCCCCGCTGGACGCCAGAAAGCTCTGGTCTCCGCCGAGCCCATGCAGAAAATAAAGGACAGGAAACTTCTTGCCCGGTTTGGAGTCATAACTGGGCGGAAGCATGGCGCAATAGCCGATGCTTCCGGGGACGTATTTGCTCTTCATCGCGCCGCATTGCACACGCGATGCCCCAAAAGTGCTGACCGTAAAAAGCAGGAACAAGAATGCAGATAGGTATTTGAACATGGTTAGCAATTAGCAGCTAGCAACTGGCACTTAGTATTCAGTCAGGGAGAATAGTCTCAGTTCGATCTCGCTCGAGCGTGTAGCGTCTAACAAATATCCATTTCCGCATTTCGCCAGCGCCTCGCCCTTGCTCTGTGGCTAATTGCTAATGGCTAACTGTAATTGCTTCTTGTTCAATCATGCCGCAATGCCTGCACGGGATCGAGCTTTGCCGCCCGCGATGCCGGATACAATCCTGCGAACAGGCTCACTAATACTGAGAAGACCAGCGCAAAAGCCACAAGCCACCACGGCACAAACCAGAAATTTTCCGGATGAAACTCCTGGCGCTGCAAATACAGATTGGCGCCGAGGTTTATGGCTCTCCCAATCATCCAACCCAGTCCGGCGCCTACTCCGCCGCCTAGCAGTCCCATAGTGCCGGCTTCAAAGAAGAAGATCCTTTTCACGTCGCCATCGCTGGCGCCCAGCGCTTTCATGATTCCAATCTCGCGCCGCCGTTCCATGATCGCCATTACCAGTGTGTTCACAATTCCCAGTGAAGCCACGGCCAGGGCCATACTGCCAAAGATTGCCAGGAACATGTCAAGAATTTTAAAGAACCGGGTAATCCCCTTTGAGGCGTCGACAATCGAAAACGTGCTGAACCCCTGCTTCTTGATGTCTTCTTCCACCTGCGATACTGCTTTGCTTTTGGCCACGCGCACAATCAGGGCAATGTAGGTCTTGCTCTCTGCTGGACGCAGCGTGCTCCAAAGCTCTCCGGCCTGCACCATGTCCAATTGCTCCGCCAGCGCCAGCGGCAGAAACACCGGCGTCCTGCCCTGCCGCAATCCACGGTTCGGTTCGCTGGAAACAATACCAACAATCTTGAGCTTTAATTGCCGCGGGACCAGATTGAAAGACTGCGAATCCTCAGCCGGAGCGCCATCGCCATTATCTATATCGTCCGGATCAGATTCGCCTTTTTTTCTCGTGGTTTTTCCGCTCAACGGCGCACTCTCACCGGCTTCACGCTTGTGGTAACGCAGCACAACATATTTGCCTAGAAGTTGATCGGCCTGGTCCTGCGTCAGTTTTACGTCCGTGCCGCGAGGTTCACGCGGCAGTTCGAGCAATTCCCGGCCAAAGTCACCGAGGATGATCACTTCCTGCGCGTCATTGGCGGAAAAGAAACTGCCTTGAACATCGTCAAACGATTCGCTGTTCCGCGCCGACTGCGGCAACGTTCCCACCACGGTAAAGTGGCTGCCGGTTTTATTGCTCTCCAGCCGCACATCGCCCACGGCGCTAAAATTAGGATAGACTTCGGCCACGTTTGGCATTTGCTCAAAGCTGTGCCGGGCAGCGTCATCCAGTGGTTTGGCCTGGCCGGTGACAGGCGCAGCCTGCGCAAACCGCGGCCCGCGCGAATCCTGCCGCGACGTGACCACCACCGTATCAAACAAGCCTGAGCGCCCTAGTTGCCGCGTCGCCAGTTTTTGCAAGCCGATGCCCAGTGACAGCATGGCCACCAGTGACGCCACGCCCACGCCAATACCCAGCGTTGTAAGCGAATTGCGCAAGCCCGCTTCGCGCAGGTTGCGTCCGGCCAGCTCAATCAGATCGTAAGCTCTCACCGCGTGGCTCCAATCTTTTCCAGTTCATTCACTGACTCTCCCACCAGCTTGCCGTCACCCAAAAATACCAACCGGTGGGCATACCGCTCCGCGAGAGGCCGTTCGTGGGTCACCATGATCACTGTCATATCCAGCGTGCGGTTCAGTTCGCGGATCAGGTCCATGATCTCCGTGCCGGTCTTTGAATCCAGATTGCCCGTAGGCTCGTCCGCGAGCAAAAGTTTGGGACGGTTCACCAGCGCTCGCGCCAGCGCCGCCCGCTGCTGCTCGCCACCGGACATCTCACTGGGCCGGTGGCTCATGCGATCACTCAACCCCACGCGCTCCAGCGCTTCCACGGCGCGTGCGCGGCGTTCTTTGCGTTTTACCTCGGCAAAGCGCATGGGCAGCTCCACGTTCTCATAGAGCGTCATGGTCGGGACCAGGTTGAATGATTGAAACACCATTCCCACTGTATGCCGGCGGTATTGCGCAAGCTGCTCGGATGTCATGGTCGCCAGATCCGAGCCTTCCACCACAATTGCCCCGGAATCCGGCCGGTCCAGCCCGGCAATCAGGTTCAACAGCGTTGACTTACCCGATCCTGAAGCGCCCAGCAATGCGATAAATTCGCCACGGCCAGCCGCCAGGCTCACGCCATCCACCGCGGGGATGAGCGAACGCCCCAGCTTGTAATGCCGCACCACTGAGACGGTCCTTACGGATTCAAATTCAGTGCCGTTTGTCGCCACAAGCAAATCCTTCCCAAGGCTTCTACCCGCATGTTACTACGCAGGATTGAATTCCGCGCCCCCTTGCCAGCCATTCACCTTAGGACAAAAGACCCGTCCCACCGTGTCCCTCAAACCTGTTGACCGCGACTTCCGACTCAGAACTGAGGTTACTTCTTGAATTCTGTGCCTCGCCGGAAATCGCGGCCCGCAGTTCGAGAGAAATGCAAAAAAGGCGCACCCCTGCGGAGCGCGCCTGTTCCATGGGACAAGGGATTTAGTCGCCGTTCTGGTCGGCCCCGGGCTCAGCCGCATGCATCACGCGGAATGAGCTGCCACCATTGGACCAGATGAGCACCATGGCGTCTTGATCCGGGGCCACGTTGCCCAGCTCACGCTGGACATCCGCCACGCTCTGCACCTGATGGCGATTGACTTCCAGAATCACGTCACCGCGCGAGATGCCGGCATTGTCCGCCGGGCTTCCCGGCTGGACATTGTTGACCACCACGCCTTTCACATCTGCCGGCAGTTGCAATTCATCGCGCAGGTCGGGTGTGAGTTCTTGCATTCCCACACCCCAACGGGCTTTTCCGTGCGCCTCGCCTTCCCGCGAAGCAGTCTCACTATTGCGTTTGTTGATTGCTTCAAGCGTTACCGGCACAGACACGCTCTTGCCTTCGCGCATTATGCCCAGTGTCACCTTGTTTCCCGGGCGCTGCGCGCTGATCGCCGCCTGAAGCTGGCCGGAATTGTCCATTTTTTTGCCGTTGAGTTCAGTTATCACGTCACCGACTTTCAATCCCGCCTTGGACGCTGGTGAATCAGCTTCAATCTGGCTTACCAGTGCGCCGGTGGCATTTTCCATATGGAAAAAGGCCGCGTTTTCCGGCGTAACGTCGTTAATACCAATGCCCATGCGCGCATGCTCAATCTTGCCGTCCTTGAGCAGCGTGTCCACTACGGGACGCGCAATCTGCGTGGGAATGGCAAAGCCCATGCCCGCAAAGCTGCCAGAAGGCGAAATCAAAAACGTGTTGATGCCGATGACTTCACCATGAGAATTCACCAGCGGCCCGCCGGAATTTCCGGGATTGATCGCCGCGTCCGTCTGGATGAATTCACCAGGCTTGCGTGCATCGTCACTATAAGGATTAGGGCGGTTCAGCGCGCTCACAATGCCGCGCGTCACGGTGAAACGGAAATTGAACGGATTGCCAAACGCAAGCACGGTCTGTCCCGGCTTGAGCGCGGTTGAGTCGCCCCAGGGAAGGCTGGGGAAACCGTTGCCGCTGACTTTAATCACCGCGAGATCGGTCATTGGATCGGCGCCGACGAGTTTTGCCGGCAACACGCGGCGGTCATTCAACGTAACGCGAATGTCCGTGGCCCCTTCAATCACATGGTTGTTAGTCACAATGTAGCCATCGGGCGAGATGATGATGCCGCTGCCCAGACCATGTTCAACCTGCGGCCCGCGGCGTCCTTGTTGTGGCCCAATACCAAACGGGCCGAAGAAGCGCTGGATCTCATCCTGGTCGCGGCTGGAAAGCTGTTGTTGCTTGGCACGCGAAGTCACTGTCACATTTACAACGGCGGGCGTCACATGGGCCGCCAGGGTTTCCATGGCATGGTCAAGCGCCGTGAGGGCGCTCACGCTGTTGTCGTCCAGGGCCGCAGCTGCTGGCGCGATGCTGGCGGCGCTGGCCGCTGCGGGCTTAAGGATTTCATAACTTCCAAAAGAGGCTGTCATGGCAATCATCAGCACCGCGGCTAATGCTTTGCCCTTTAGGAAAGGTTTTGCTTGCTGTATCCAATTTCTCATGTTGCTCTTTTCTCCGTGTATTTCTAATTTGGTAAATAATTGCTACAACTAGTTATTTAGTTTTTCTTGCCAGAGCTGCCATCAGCGCTGGCGCGGTTTGTGAATTTCTTAAATTTTGCGCGGTTTAATCACTGGCTTGGACTGCGGCTGCACGCTCAACTGCACAAGATGCACTTGCCAGCTCTGCTGCTCTCCTGACGGAGTCCGCTGTGTTACCTGAAAGTACAGATCTTCGCGGACAGTAACATACTGCTCTGGCTCCGGTTCGCGATAGCTTGCGGCGAGCATGGTCGGCGGAGCGGCTGTTCGTCCATTTCCGGGCTTCGACCGGGTATTTTTCCTTCTCGCAGGACGCACGCTTTTTGCGGCGGCTGGAGCGGTCACGGCACTATCTGCTTTGAAGCTCGCCTCCACTACGCGAACTTCGTGTTCTTCCCCTTTTACCGGGGCAATCCTCGGCTGCGCAAGCTCTCCGCTCGCAAGATGCTGCTGCGCTGAAATTTCCGGGGGATTGGCTGAGTTATCCTCAAAGCTGACTAATTGCGACGTAAATGACGCCGGCAAAGCGCAAAGCACCGCCAACACCATTACCACGGGAATGGCTGGCTTCCAATATTGAGTTCTCCGTTGCCGGTTGGGATCCAGAATTATTGCCACACGGGAGGTCAACTGGCGCATCCGCCCCACCGCCGCCTGTGCCAGCGCAAGTTGCCGCCGCAAAAAACTTTTTTCCGCCAGCCGCGCCAGGCACTCAGCATATCCGCGCGGGGTGCCGGAACGCGCCAATACGGCATCGTCACAAGCCACTTCCCTGTCCATGGAGAGCCTGCGCTCAATCCACCAGACACTGGGCAGAAAGAACAGCAGCGCCTTCAAAATCTTTTGCGCCAAATTGGTCCAGTCGTCGCGGCGGGAAAGATGCGCCAGTTCATGCAGCAGAATGTACTTCAACTCTTCCGCCGGCGTGGATTCAAGCAGCCACGCAGGCAAAATAATGGCTGGGCTGCGGAAACCAATCGCCGTGGGCACTTCCAGCCGCTGCGAGATCAGCAACATTACCGGTCGAGATTGCTGGAACTCTTCGATCAATGCCCGCAAATCCGCGGGCAGTGAATTCAGGTCAACAGGTGTAGTCGCACGGCGCAACCGGCGGACATGCCAGGTCGCAACGGCCACGCGAACCAGACCGATCAAGGCAAAAGCCGCCCAAGCAAGAAATATGTACCATGCCCAGGAAGTTGAAAACGTCACTAGCGCCCGCCCCGCGTTTGTGGCAGCATTGCCATCTGTGTGGAATCTCAGCAACGGCAAAACTGCTGTTGCCAGCAAGGTTGAAAACCATACAGCAAAGCTGGTCCGTGAATCTCTTTTAGGGAATAGTTGCAACAGGAACCACACCGCAACAGCAAGCAATGTACCGGCAACAGTACTATAGAGCAATCGCTCTGACCCTGCTGCGGCAACACCATCAAGGTTGGTTATAAAAAGACATGCGGCAAGGTTCATGGCTTCTCCCCTTGCTCCTGCAATAACTGGCTCAGCCGCTTGATCTCTTCCGCGTTGATGCTTTTATCTTCCAGCAGATTCAATACCAGCAACTCATGGGAGTCTTTAAAGAAGCGGCCAACAAGATTCTTGATTTCAAACCGTGTCGCTTCCTGCTTGCCCACCAAGGGCGCGTAGACATGAGCGCGTCCTTCTTTTGCGTGCTGCACATATCCCTTTTTTTCCAGGATGCGAATGGTGGTGAGCACGGAGTTATAGGCCAGAGGAAACTTCGCCGGGAGCACACCCAATACCTGGTGGACCGTGGACGGCCCTTTCTGCCACAACACTTCCATCAGGCGCAACTCAGCTTCAGTTAGAGTAGGCGACTTTTTCGGCGGCACGGCCCTGGCTCCTTTTGTTCCTTCTGCGAGATTTTCCTTGCTTGTTTTATTAGACGCAGCAAAATAAAAATAGTAACTAATTCTTTAGTTATTTTACAAAAAATTTATCTCCATCCGTATATTATTGGTTTAAATGTACTTGCTTTGATCGTAGATTCGACCGACTTAGCGTGTGGAATCGCTTACCTTCTCAAAGCAAGTTCGATGTTTATGTACGAGTTTGCCAAGCTGCAACTGAAGGCCATTCACGGTTTCAAAAAGACCATGAACACCGTTTGTCTGCCAGGTTACGCCTTGCTCTTCAATGTCCGCGCAAAGATCCTTGAGCATCTGGTTTGACCGGCGCAGCCGCTCCGCAGCAAGAAATGACACCAGTGTCCAGGACATGGCGAAACTCCTGCAGCGGCATTAACTCTGGGGCTGCACCTGACTTAAGGTCCTGGTCTAGCGCACGCAGTTCAGACGAAAGTTGGCGCAGGCGCTCGGAAAGCGTGTCCTGGGTTTTATCCGTCATGGCAAACACCTCATTACACGATACGTTATCCCAGGCAACTGGATCGGTATATTAAAAAGAACAAAGATCAGACCATAAGTGATTACTAACGTGATAATAAGGATTTTCCTAATGTGGTTGCGGAGGTTCGATCTTAGACGACTTGGCAACGCACAACCGTGGCCGTAACAAACGGTTTCGCCGGTCGCGATCAGCTCCGTCATTTTTTTTAAGACTAATCAAACATTGAAGCTCGAATCTTCCTTCAGCGCGCTGGAAGGTGAAGGCGGCTTATGTTGCGCTGATCGCCAGCGCACACCGTTCGCGCCTGATGTTGGACTATTTGCTGGCCGAAGGTATTTCAACAGAAAAAGTTGAACGCGTCTGGGCGCCGGCCCGGAAGAAATCTCCCTCAGCATCATCAGCCAGATCGTTGCGCTACGGCGCGGCGGCACTGCAACATCGCTCAAACAAGCACGCCATCAGG
>DATBCN010000044.1:0-3592 GCA_036270475.1 Candidatus Angelobacter sp.
AAATCCCGGCGCCCGAGTGGCCATCCAACAACGGGTGACGAGCAACCTGCTGGTCACTTTTGCCACAGATATTACTTCCACGCAGCGGCAGGCGATTCAGGTTGAATATAAGTTCAATCCCAAGTGGTCTGTCAGCGGCACACGCAACCAGAACGGCGGATTTGGCGTGGACGGCAGGTACCGGAAGGATTTCTAAGGATTGCTGTTTGCAATTCTGAATGCAGGCGCATCGAATGCGGCCTGGCCCGACTTGAATCAGGCGCAATCCGCCCATTGTGGCCCTGCGAGCAGCCTCTCGGCTGCGGATTACGGAACTTATCCGGCCAAACGCTGCCGAAATTCGCTTCTTCTGACCGGTTCGAAACGCTGAAAATGTTAATATTTCGTGGCAAGGTATTCGACTAATCCAAAGAATGTTTAGCAATCTTCCGAACCGGTGGTTCCATCTTTTTCCGCGCCAGCACAACTCTCGGCCCCGAGAAGGGTTTGCGGCAGTGAACGGCTTGGTTTTTTCCCTTGCCGCAATCGCCGCGGTAGGTCCTTTCTGCTTGAAGGCGCGCGCCCAGCAGAGCGGCCCCGCGGCCCCGGTGGTGATTCAGCCCGGCGCACCAGGCAAGGCAGGCAAGAGACTGCCTTCTTCAGCAACGGCCAAGCTGCCGCCTCGGTCGCAAGCGGACGTGGAGTTCATGCAATGCATGATCATGCATCATGAGCAAGCGGTGGAGATGACAGCGCTGATTTCATCGCACACGGAGAACAAGGACCTGTGGCAACTGGGTGCGCGCATCAGCAGCTCGCAGAGGGACGAGATCAAGTTTATGAAGCGCTGGCTGGCGGCGCGTGGAGAGCCGCTTTCCATGGCGATGCCGGGAATGGATATGTCCGGCCATGATGGTTCCGGCCATGCCATGTCCAATCATCCGATGGCCCTTATGCCCGGCATGCTTTCACCAGAGCAGATGGAGGCGCTGAGGAAAGCCAAGGAGGCTGAGTTCGACCGTTTATTTTTGACCGGGATGATTCAGCACCACAATGGCGCTTTAACCATGGTGAAGGACCTGTTCGACACCGCTGGAGCGGGGCAGGATGCCGAGTTGTTCGACTTTGCCACGGACGCGGACAATACCCAGCGGGCCGAGATAAAGATCATGCAGACAATGCTAGAGAAAAAAGTTCCCGAGGAGAAACAATGAAACGAGTTTCCAGTATCGCGCTTTGCATGGGGGCCTTGGTGATTGCTCTATTCCTGGGCGAGAGCCGCCTGCTGGCGCAAGCGCCTTCGCCCGCACCACAGGCACAGCCGCAGTCCGCATCCACACCGTCCGCGCAGGAACCCGGAGAAAAAGGCCGGAATCCGTTTGCTCCGGAAGCTGCTCCTCCGCTGCCGCCGGGCATGACGGGCGCTGACGTAAACGATCCGCGGGCAAAGCTGGCGCCTGGCGTTTATGACGCGGGTGAAGCTGCAATGGGGATGAAGCACCTTATGCTTTTCAAAAAGCCCGAAGCATTTCAATTCGCGGCCGTCAACCCCGATGATCCCAAGGTGCAGAAGACGCTGGGGCAGCTTGGCCTGGCGAATGACCCAAAGGTCTCGAAAGCGGCGCGACTGGCGCGCGCGCAGCTTGCTTTCGCAAACTCGGACCTGGCTTTCCAGGGCACCCATCTGTTTCAAGGGAATTTTTATGGCGTGAATATCTATGACATTTCCAATCCGGCGAAAATCGCATTGCTGACTTCGCTGGTGTGTCCCGGCGGACAGGGCGATGTGTCAGTCTATAAAAACCTGCTGTTCATGTCAGTGGAGATGCCGAATGGACGCCTGGATTGCGGCACACAGGGTTTTCCGCCGGAGCCTCCTCCGCCCGCGGCAGATGAAAAAGACAAAGATAACGACAAGGACAAAGACAAGGAAAAGGAACGGCGTCCACCGGCAGCGCAAAAAGACCGTTTTCGCGGTGTGAGAATCTTTGACATTTCCGACATCAGGAACCCGAAGCAGGTGGCGGCGGTGCAAACCTGCCGCGGATCGCACACCCATACCCTGGTGATCGACCCGAAAGACAAAGACAATGTTTACATTTATGTATCGGGAACATCGTTTGTGCGCCAGCCGGAAGAGCTGGCAGGATGCTCGGGCGAGAGTCCGGATAAAGACCCGAACACAGCCAAGTTTCGCATTGAAGTGATCAAGGTCCCGGTGGCTGCGCCGCAGAACGCGAAAGTGGTATCGAGCCCTCGCGTGTTTATCGATCCCCGGACGGGAGTGATCAACGGCCTGAATAACGGCGGCAGCCATGGCGAAAAGGACTCGGACAAACGACCGAAGGACACGGACCAATGCCATGACATCACGGTGTATTCAGCGATCGGACTGGCGGCAGGCGCCTGCTCAGGAAATGGAATTTTGCTCGATGTGAGGGACCCCGTAAATCCGAAGCGCGTGGACGCGGTGAACGATCCAAACTATTCCTACTGGCATTCCGCTTCATTCTCAAACGATGGGAGCAAAGTTGTCTTTACTGACGAGTGGGGCGGCGGCCTGGGAGCACGGTGCCGTCCGAACGATCCCAACAAGTGGGGCGCGGACGCCATCTTTGGTTTGAAGGACAACAAACTTAGTTTCCAGAGCTACTACAAGATGCCGGCTGCGCAAAGTGACACGGAAAACTGCGTGGCCCACAACGGTTCACTGGTCCCCGTCCCTGGCCGCGATATTGAAGCGCAGGCGTGGTACCAGGGCGGCATTTCCATTGTGGACTTTACCGATGCAGCGCATCCATTTGAAATTGCGTACTTTGACCGCGGGCCGCTGGACCAGAAGATGCTGATGCTGGGCGGCGAGTGGGCGGCGTATTGGTACAACGGCAACATTTATGCCTCAGAGATTGCGCGCGGCCTGGACGCTTTTGAACTCACGCCGACGAAGTTTTTGACCCAGAATGAAATCGACGCGGCGAAGACGGTCCGGGTGAGTGAGTTGAATGTGCAGAACCAGCAAAAGATCGAATGGCCGGCAAAATTGGTGGTGGCCAAGGCGTACGTGGACCAATTGTCCCGGTCACAAGCCCTGACACCGGACAAAATCACGGCACTGCAAAAAGCAATTCAAAGCGCGGAGATTTCGCATATGAGTAAGCAGGGGATGGCGGCGATGAAGGGCATGGCACCCTCATTAAGACAAGATGCCGGCGCAGCGAAAAACCAGGCAGATGCGGCGCGGCTGCGGGCATTGGCTGAGATTCTGGAGCATCCAGCCGCGTAATCGTTCATCGATAGGGATTGAGGCTTTGTTTGCCGGACGATTAAAGGTCCGGAAGCATGGTATACGGGCGAAAAGCTGCCGTAACCAAGGCGGCTTTCGTCCATGATTCGCATACCAGTTGGCGGCGCACAAATTTGAACCACCCGCAAGCCTGGCAGTTGGCTAGAGAGCCTAAAACGCGGTGGGCCACACTGCTCCTATCCAGCGGCTAACCTTCGATGGATCCTCCTTATCCATGTAAAAGAAATGGGCCATGGTTGGCTTTACCGTGTTCTTACTCGGATCATCGAATTTCATGGTGACGACGCCACGAAAGATTTTCAATGATCC
>DATBCN010000045.1:0-4987 GCA_036270475.1 Candidatus Angelobacter sp.
CGCGGCTCTGCTGGTGGCGTTGCATATGAAAGGTGAAACGGTTTTAAAGGGCAGGCATCACGGCTTTCCCTGGCCCGCTTTACGGGTCATGGCAAACGCAACCAGAAAAAGGACCGCTGCCAGCGCCGCCGAGAGCAGGGCCGAAATTACGATGTGCGCGGCCCCGAACCTGGCGATTGCGGCCGGTTTGATAAAAACGAGGGCGGATGCTCCCCAACAAACCAGCGTCAGCAGTCCGTAGTAATGGCAAAGCACCGCGATGTCACGGCCGAGATACAGGCCGGCGAGCACCCAGATCATCGTTAAGGGCCGAAGGGCGGCATGCGGCCAACATAAGAAAAAGCCCACAAGCGCGGATGCCAGTATCAGGGGCCCGTGTACAGCCACGCCCGGCATGCGATAGGCGGAGAAGCCCTGTGTGGAAGGAAAGGGCGACCGGAAGTATGCAAGCACCGACAATCAAGTCCTTTAGGATTACAACAGCCAAGTCTTCCTGCGTTCTCGCCGGATTGTACGTGAAAAAGCTTGAAGCGTTGCCAGCCGTTCGTGAAAATCAAGCCAACGTTCGTCATTTCCATATGATTTCCGGGCTATCCGTGACGCGGTTCTGAACAGCTCTAACCCCTGCAAAGCCCCAGATGGGAACTAAGTGTTACGCTCGCACCATCAGATGTCCAAGACGAGGTTTTTGCGGAGGACACCCATGAGAATCTTCACTTGCGATGAAGTCGGCCAGGCTGAACGAGAAGCAGCGGCCCGGCCGGGTATGTCTAGCCCAGTCCTGCTGCAGCGGGCCGGCATGGCTGTGGCCCAGTTTTGCCTGGCGCACTTCAAGCTCAAGTCGGTGTGCGTTGTTTGCGGCCACGGCGAGAATGGTGGACGCGGCCTGGCTGCAGGAGAGGCCTTGCGGGGCCTTGCTGAAGAAGTATCGATCATCATCCTGGCCAAAGATGAGACCCAACTGAATCCCTATGCAGCGGCTATGCTGGCTCATCTCGGCATCAGTCCCATCTGGCTCGGGGACGAGGCAGGATTCGAACTGGATGCAGTACGCCAGGCGCTCAAAGCCGATCTAATCGTCGACGCCATAGCCGGCTGCGGTTTCCAACCGCCGCTCCAGGTTATCGGTCGAAAAGCAGTCGAGGCAATCAATGACGCGTTCGGGACCGTGGTCTCGGTGGATCTGCCCTCAGGAGTTGACGCAGACAAATTGCCGGCCCGCGCGAACGGCGACATGGTTTTTGCCCATGGGATCATCACTTTCGTCGCGCCCAAACCAGCACACATTTTTGGAGAACTGACCTCGGGCCCGATTGCCGTCAGTGAACTCGGCGTCCAGCCGGTGCTTGTGCCCAATCAAATCGCCTTGAGTGTTGTCACCGGACAGGAAGTGGGAATTGCTTTTCCACCGCGGCCTGCTGACGCCAACAAGGGCCAATTCGGTCATGTGCTGGTGATCGCCGGATCTCTGGGCAAGGCCGGGGCTGCGAGCCTTGCCGGAATCGCGGCGCTGGTCGCGGGCGCGGGTCTGGTGACGGTTGCGTGTCCACGCTCCATCCAGGCAACAGTCGCGGGTTTTGCACCGGAGCTGATGACAGAAGGCCTGCCGGAGACCGGCGAAGGAACCATCGCGCTTGCAGCCGGGGCGAAAGTGGATGCCTTGCTGATCGGGAAGGACGTTGTTGTTCTTGGCCCCGGCCTGTCAACCAGGAAAGAGACGGCAGAGTTCGTTCGCCGTCTGGTGGCGCGCTGTCCACTGCCTCTCGTACTCGATGCGGACGGCCTGAACGCGTTTGCCGGACAATACAGCGAACTCTCCCCTCGCGGTGACGCGGCCCTGTTCCGTGTTCTGACGCCGCATCCTGGCGAAGCGGCGCGCTTGCTGGACCTCCCGATCCGGGAAATACAGGCGGATCGGGTACAAATCGCGCAGCGGCTCTCTCGCGATACAGGTTCATGCGTGGCCTTAAAAGGGTCGCGCACCGTAGTGGCGGGCCTGTCCCGTGAAACCTGGATCAACATGAGCGGAAACCCGGCGCTGGCTAAAAGCGGATCCGGCGATGTGCTCTCCGGCATCATCGCTGCGGCGCTGGCCCGGCATGCGGCGACCACTGCCATGAAGGAAGCTGCCCCTCCTGTATCTGCACACACTCGTACCGCACATCAAGAACTTTCCGACTCGGAGCGGCTGAGAATCTACCAGGAGCAGCAACTCAAGCAGAGTTCGGCCCAGCTGTCGGCTTTTCTTGCGGATCTTCGAGTAGCCGGCGCAGTGCATCTGCATGGACTGGCAGCAGACTTTGCGCGCGACCATCTCCACGAGAACACCGTGCTGGCGATGGACCTGTTAGAGCATTTGTCGGAAGCCTTCCACGAATGCGAGTTGCAACGGGACCACGAGCTGTTTTATCTGCAAAGGTAAGCCGCCTCAGAGCGTCCGTAACCCGGCTCTTTCCACGCTGCGGTGCAATTTCACCTTGATAAAGTGGTTGATGCCTTGTAACTCTGTAACCAGCCCTTCCATGCCAAAAGCAACGAAGGCCGTAAGATCGAAGGGCAGCGGCTGCTTCCAACAACGCTGCAACAGAGTGTGGTATTTGAGTGCGTTCTGGTAGAAGTGATTCTGGATTGCGTAGAACCCGTGCCCATTGTAGCCGCGTTGAAAAAGAATCGCCGCAGAAACCAGTCGGGAAACCCTGCCGTTGCCATCATCAAATGGATGGATGGCGGTAAAGAAAAAGTGGGCCACCAGCGCGTGGATCGGCGCAGGCAGACCGCTCACATCGCCGCCGTTGACGAATTGCACATACTGGTTGATCAACCGCGGCAGACTCTCCACTGGAGCTCCCAGGTGAATCCCCTCCGCTTCGCGCCTTCCCACCTGGACGCCGGAGGTCCTGAGGGCGCCTCCCCGAGCGCCCGTCTCTTCAGAGGCCATTCGATGCATGGTCAGAATGTCATTCAAAGAGTGAGGCGGACTGCGTGGAACGAAACGCTGTTTTACCCAGGCCCACGCCTGGCCGGAGTTGCTCATCAACAACTGTTGTTTGCGGACTTCGACTTGGTTCAAGGCGGACGGTTGCTCTGCCGGCAACCCGGATTGAAAGCCCTGGCCCACGTGCGGCGCGGGTTGTTTCTGCCACGGAGGCGGCAGCACACGAGTAGAAGCTGCCTCCTGGTAGGCCTCAATCGCCGCCACGTGCGGCAGCAACGCCGGGACGTCGAGGCGGAATATGAATTCAAACTCAGGCCAATAGAGCAAGGTACGCGTCCGTCAATCGCAAATCAGCCATGATGGCATTACGGCCAGCTATTTTATTGGTTGGGACGGCCCTGTCCGTTTTCTGCGCCGGCCGGCCGGGTTGCGCTTGCAGCAGGAACAGCCACGGCCTCCTTGTCACGGACCGCGGTCTGCGCCTCGATATAGCGGAGCAGATAACCGAGTTCCAGATCACTCACGCCCAGGTTTGGCATGCGCACGTTCCCATATTTCTTGAGCAGCGCGGTGGCCAGCGGGTCCTTATTCGCCAGCAACTCTTCTGGCTTCTGGATAATGCTCACCAGCCAATTGTGATCGCGACTCTTGATTACGCCGCGCAGGTCTGGCCCAATCCCATCACCGCGCCCGATGGTGTGGCAGGCGATGCAATCGCGCCCGAACAGGTACTGGCCGCGGTCAAAGTTTTCCAGCGGATGCCCATCGGCGGAGCTGTTCTGCTCCGGTGGCTTGTAGTGCGCGTTGTTATCCAGAAAATCGCCTATCATCCGGGCCTGGAAAGACGGGTTGTCCAGGGCTGAGCCTCGTATCCATTGGCCAATCGCCTCATTGCCGATCAGCAGATGAGGCACGTGCCCATCGGCATTCACATTGGGATTGGAATAGATGCCAAGTCGCTTGCTAAGAAACTCAATGTCTTCTTTCTTGCCGGTCAGGAAAGTCCAGCCCGGTCCCACGTGGAATTTTTCCATGTAGGCTTTCAACACCGCGGGCGTATCGTGCTCGGGATCAATGGTGATGGAATAAAAGAAGATGTCCTGGCCTACCCGGTTGCCAAGCTTCTTTTGTACCTGCGCCAGCCGTGCAGTTTCCAGAGGGCAGGCATATTCGCAAGTGGTATAGATCAGATCAATGGCGACGATCTTTCCCTTAATTAGATCATCATAAAAATGAACTTTCTGCCCATCCTGGGTGATGAGTTCGATATTGGGAAAATGGCTCCGGTCCTGGCCGTTGGCCGCCGCCCGGTCTGCCGATAGAAAAAGCAAGGCGGCAATCGACAGCGCGGAAACGCCCGCGAGCACCGATCCTCTTTTTAACAGCATGATGCACCCCTGTGGTCCCTTCGCGGCCAATAGCCGCTTACGCCCGAACATAAACCCTGTTCCGACTCGATTTTTTTGATGTCCCCGGCGCGCACTCGCAAGAGTAAGCGCCGGGGTTTTGAAACTACGCGTTTGGCAGAATGTCATCCGGCGCCTGGAAGGTGACACCAGTTGGTTTGGAGATAGGAGTCGGCAGCGGATTCAAGAACGGGCCTCCTGCGCCGATGTCCCACCGCAACAACATGGCATTGTCTTCATGCATGGTGTTGTGGCAGTGTTCCATGAACATCCCGCCCCAATCGCGGAACTGCATCCGGATCACCACGGTTCCGCTTGGACGCAGGCGATACACGTCCTTACGTCCGCTCTCCGCCGGCGATGGCGCGCTGCCGTTGCGGGAGATGATCTGGCCCTCTTCAAAGTGGATGTGGATGGGATGGTCCCAGCCAAAGCCTCCGTTCAGAGTCCATTCTTCGCAGGTGCCATAGGCGGGTTGCGATGAAATGCGGCCGTAGTCCGCCTTCAACGCGGATCCACCGCTACGTCGGCTGGTTCCTCCGGTGTTTTCCGCGGCGATACCCCATCCACCCTGGCCGGTGTAGGTGGTGACAGGATCGTTCGTGGTCTGGGAAGCACGGTCGTCAAACGTAAATGCGCGCTGCCG
>DATBCN010000046.1:0-13321 GCA_036270475.1 Candidatus Angelobacter sp.
CCTGATGTGCGCGTTCGCGCTGTATTACAACGACCTTTATGACGTTGAAATCATGAAGTCGCGCGGGCGTTTGTTGATCGGTCTTTTGCAGGCCCTTGGAGTTGCGTGCATTGGTCTGGCCCTGATTTATTACCTTGCGCCGGGCATCAGCCTTGGCCGCGGTATCGCAGCCCTGGCCGTGCCTACCATCATGACGTTTATCTTCGCGTGGCGCGTATTGCTCGATTCCAAAGGCTTCTTCTTTCTACGCAGTCCTGAGCGTGTCTTAATCGTCGGCACTGGCCCGACCGGCATTTCGCTTACCCGTGAAATTTGCTCGCGTCCTGATCTCAACCTGAAAGTTCTCGGCTTCCTTGACGAAAAAGGCGAGAACATCGGCATGTCCCTGGTCAATCCGGGGATCGTTGGCGGACTGAGTGAACTGGAAGCAATGGTGCGCGAGAAGAACATTGATCGCGTGGTCCTTTCACTCAAAGAGCAGCGCGGGCGCATGCCGTACCGCGAACTTCTGCGGCTTAAGTTTGCCGGCGTGAAAGTAGAAGACGCGCACACCGTCTTCGAGAGAATCAGCGGCCGTATCGCCCTGGAAAAACTTTCGCCTAGCTGGCTGATCTTTAATGACGGCTTCCGCAAAAGCCAGTTTTTGCTCGCCGTCAAGCGCAGCATGGACATTGCCGCCGCGTTAATCGCCATCATTCTTACTCTGCCGGTCATGGCGCTGGTTGCCGCCGCCATCCTGATTGAAAGCGGCCGTCCCGTGCTCTTCCGCCAGAAGCGAGTAGGGCTCCATGGCGAGCACTTTGAGATATTCAAGTTCCGCTCCATGCGCAAGGACGCCGAAAAAGGCGGTCCAAGCTGGGCCACTGACGGCGACAATCGCATTACCCGCGTCGGCGCATTTATCCGCAAGTATCGCCTGGACGAACTGCCGCAGTTCTTCAACATTCTGCACGGGACCATGAGCCTGGTGGGACCACGCCCGGAACAGCCGTATTTTTGCGAAATGCTGGAGTCCCAGCTTGATTTCTTCGCCCAGCGCCACACCGTCCGTCCGGGGGTTACCGGATGGGCCCAGATCAAATACCAGTACGGTTCAACCGTGGAAGACGCCAAGCGCAAGCTGGAGCTTGACCTCTTCTACATCAAGCACCTTTCCATTTCGTTGGACGTGGCCATCATTTTTGAGACGGTCAAAGTCATTTTTCTGGGCAAGGGTGCCAAATAGTCAACTTTATTTCTTCCGCGGGCAATTTGCCGCGGATGGCGACAGAGAGTGGGGAGTTAAATACATGTTTTCGCACAAGAAGCTGATGCTCAATACCGTGATGGTTTCCGCCATGGCCGCTGTTGGCAGCCTGATGGCCCAGACCCAAAGCGCAAACCTGAAGCCGATGGAACCGGCAACCACCGCAGCCGCGAAGCCCACTGAAACCGCAAAGCCCGCCGATACAAAGTCCGCCGTGGCCGTGCCTGCCGGGTATGTGGTTGGCGATTCTGATGTTCTGCATGTGAATGTCTGGAAAGAGCCGGAAGTTTCCCAGACCGTGGTGGTGCGGACAGATGGCAACATCTCACTGCCGCTCATCAATGAAGTAAAAGTCAGCGGATTGACGCCGCTCCAGATCCAGGAGCTGGTCGCTGAAAGACTCAAGGGCTTTCTCAATAACCCGCAAGTTTCGGTTACGGTGGCGGAAATCCGCAGCAAGCGCGCTTTTATTACCGGTGAAGTTACCCGGCCCGGCACCTATTCACTCAATGCGGAAACCACGGTCCTTCAGTTGATCGCCCAGGCCGGTGGGTTCACGCCCTTTGCCAAGAGAGACAGCATTGTGGTCCTGCGCACTGACGAGGGCAAGCAGATGCGCCTCAAGTTCAAATACAAGGAAGTGGTCAAGGGTAAAAAGACGGAGCAGAACATTGCTCTTCATCCAGGAGATACGGTGGTGGTCCCATGAACATGACACAAATTACAAAAAAGGCCCTGTTGACTCTGTCTGCTTTCGTCCTGCTGTCTGGCATGCCTTCAGCGCTGGCGCAAAACACGGCGGACAACAACGCGGCTGACAACAATAAAGACAAGTCGACTGACGCGGCCCAGGCCCCGGCGGACGCCGGCAAGGACAAGGCGGCAGACAAAGCTTCCCAAAAGGAAGTTGTCACTAAAGACCCCGCGCCTCCCGTCCAGCCTTGGTACGCCAACAGTGACGGCGCTTACACCGTCTCTCTAGGCACCGGGCAGTTAATCAGCTTATTGCCGCATACTCGCAATGACCAGAGCATCCCCAACGGCGAATACGTTGAGGGTGAGCAGGCTGTTTCATTGAAGAGCCGCGACTACAAGTATCAGTTGTTCTACGGTATTTCAGCTTCCACCGTGTATACCAACAGCCTGGGCGGCGTGGGAGCCAGCACGGATTTGGTCTCCACCTCCATCAATCCGTATCTGGCGGTCTTTATGCCGACCCGGACTGGCCGTTACCTGCTGCAGTATTCAACTGTCCTCAACCCGAATGACACCGCCAGCGGCGGGCCGCAGTCCTATCACACGGCCACCATCAGCGGAATGGGTTCATTGAGCGAGCGCTGGTACTGGACCGCGCAAAGCAGCGGCAGCTACGGATCAGAGTCCGCCCGCTTGCAGGGACCTCTTAGCTTCCTGATAGTGCAGAGCACGCCCATCGCTGACACCTCGGCAACCGCGATCCTGCTGCGCGCCAAGAACGTCGCCTTTAGTGAAAGCAGCTTTGGCCTGGGCTGGCTCAAGAGCCGCCGTGACCGGATTGGTTTTAGCGTCTTCCATGTGTATACCGGAATCGAAGGCGACTCTACCGTTCCCCAGTCCTTCGGTACGCACTCCAACGCAGTGGGCAGCAAGGTGGAGTATGTTCGCTCGGTCACTCCCCGCTTTGATTTCCGCAGCTATGGTGAAGCCGAAACCGTGTTGAACGGCCCCAAATGCAATACCTATGGCGGCGGCATCGGCGTGGGCTTGAAGTTGAGCCACTCCGTGGAGTTTGACGTGCGCGGCGGTCCGCAATTTTCGACTGACACCTGCGGCTCTCCGCAATCGGCTAACTTCGCCGCCAGCTTGGTCAAAAATTTTGGTAACCAGGACAAAATTTCCGCCAGCGTGAACCGCGTATTCACCACCATAGCCCGGCTGGATAGCCGTTGGGAAGACAATGCCACCGTCGGCTTTGTCAAGGCGTTCCGCCGTTACACCTTCACCACCGACGCTGGTTATCTGCGCGGCGAACCGATAACCACGGTCATACCGTCGTATCACGGCTACTTTGTGGCCCCGCGAGTTCGTTACAAGATTATAAACAGCATGGGGCTGACCGCGGGCTACCGTTCATTCCACGGCACCGGCGGAAGTCTGGTAAGTGGAAATCTTAGCTACGCGACGGTCGGCGTTGAGTGGTATCCGGCGCCGCTGCATTTCCGGTAAGGCCATGAATCACGGAGGAACTATGAACCAGGCAACAAATAACGGGACTGCGGACCAGATATTGGCTTTTTGGAATTCCGTGCGGCATTATCGCGGCTGGATCTTCCTGGGCACGGTCTTGTTTTCGCTCGCCGGCTGCACCTTTGTGATGCTGATGCCGGACCGCTACAAGGCTTCCACCACCATTCTGGTCGATCCGCAGAAGGTGCCGGAGAAGTACGTGAGCCCCACAGTGAGCTCTGATCCGGGGCAGCGCTTGAACACGATCACCCAGCAAGTGCTCAGCACCACGCGCCTGCAGCAGATTATTGACGATATGCAGCTCTATCCTGAATTGCGCGGCAAGGTCTCGCGTGAAGAGCTGATCGAAATCATGCGCAAGGACATCAACATAACCGTGAAGCAGGGCTCCGCGTCAGGGTTGAGCGCCTTCACCATTGAATATGAAGGCCGGCAGCGCCAGCAGGTGGCCCAGGTAGCCAACCAGCTTGCTTCCAGCTTCATTGAGTGGAACGTAAAAAACCGTGAGCAGCAGGCGCAGGACACCACGGAATTCCTGGCCTCTCAACTCAAGGATGCCAAACAAAACCTGGAAGAGCAGGAAGCCCGGTTGAGCGTTTTCAAGATGCGCCACCTGGGTGAGATGCCGGAGCAGCAACCGGCAAACATGCAGGCCCTTACCCAGTTGCAGGGCCAGTTCCAGGCCAATGCTGATGCGCTGAATCGCCTGGAAGTTGAGCGCACACTGCTTTCGCGCGGTCTGGAAAGCAACAACTCGGGATCGGTAAAGACCGTCCCTGTGGTTACTGAACGCTCCAGGCTGGAGGCCGAGCGTCGCCAGCTCAAGTCCCAACTCCAGGACCTGCAAAACCGTTACACTAGCGCCCATCCTGAAGTGGTGGACACCGCTTCACGTTTGCAGCGTGTGGAAGAACGCTTGAAGCTCATGCCTCCTGATCCGCCGGTTGTGGCGGAAGTCCAGGACAATACCGCTGTCAGCGTGCGTCTGCAGTTGATTGACCGCGAGGCCAAACGCCTTACTGACGACCAGAAGCGCATCACTGGGCAGATGGGATCGTATCGCGCCAAAGTGGACGCGGTGCCCGTCCGCGAGCAGGAAATGGCGGAGTTGAACCGCAACTACAGCGTCTCCAAAGAGCATTATCAATCGCTGCTGGATAAGACTTTCTCCGCGGGCATGGCCGCCGACCTGGAGAAAAAACAGCAGGCTGAACATTTCACGATCCTTGATCTGGCCCAGGTGCCGGAAAAACCATTCAAACCAAAACGCGCTCTCATGTTCCTGGGATCGATTTTTGGAGCATTCGCTTTTTCACTGGGCCTTGCCTATGGCAAAGACATGTTGAATGACACGCTCAAACTTGAGCGCGAACTGAAAGCCATGTTGCCCGCCAGCATCCCTCTGCTGGCGGCGGTACCCCAACTGCAGCTTGCCGCTGATCGCCGGCGCTCAATCAGGTTCGTGGTCTTCGCGGTGATCGTTACCCTGGTCGGATGTGCTTTGGAAGCGGGCTTGTATTTCAAGCTGCATCCGATTTTGTAAAAACAAAAACTAACGATGCGGCAGCCATATGGCAACGCAAAAAAACAACGTCCCCAGTGCAGCAGAAAAAACTCGAGGTTGGCATTTCCATGAGCTCGCTCAAAACACTCTATCGGCACTCGTCCCACTACCTCGGTGGGCGAGTGGCCATCATGCTCCTGGGATTCATCTCGTTTCCGGTATTCACTCGTGTATTTTCCGTTGCTGACTACGGCACCATCAATCTGATCACCAATACCGTCCTGCTCCTGACGGTGCTGTCAAAGTTCGGATTTCAACATTCCATCCAGCGCTTCTGCCCCGAGGGCCAGGCGGACACGGACCCTGATACGCTGCGCCGTTATTACTCCACGCTGTTTTACGGCACCGCCGCGCTTGCACTCGTCCTGTCATCGATTTTTATTGTGTCGCTGTTCTTTGGCGCCGGCCGGCTGTTCGGAGTCACGGCTGGAGCAACGTTGATGCTGGCGTGCAGTCTGGTCGCCATCCGCTCGCTCCGCTCCATGCAGATGAACCTGATGCAGATGGAGCACAAGACAGGCCTGTTCAACGGCGTGGATATCCTGCAAAAAGCGCTGGCCATTGGCGTCACCTGCGCTCTCATTTTCTTCTGGCAGAAAACGGTTTTCGCGTTTTTCCTGGGACTGGTGATTGTGGAAGGCGCCACCGTGGCGCAATACCTGCCGGTGCTGGCGCGGCGTCGTCTGCTCTCGCTGGGCATGTTCGACTTCAGCTTTCTCCGCACCGCTGTAGCATTTTCCCTGCCGCTTATGGCCGCTGAAATTTCATGGGTGGTGCTGGATTCAGGCGACCGCTTCTTTATTCAGCATTACATGGGGCCGCAGGCGCTGGGTTTCTACGCTGCCGCCTATGGCATTGCCATCTACCTGCAGGACGTAATGATGGCCCCGCTGCAGATGGCCCTCTTTCCCATCTGCATGAAGGTCTGGAACACACAAGGCAAAAAAGCCACGCAGGATTTTCTGGCCCGCAGCCTTGACCAGTTTGTTCTTGTCGCCGTGGCGGTTGTGGGCGTTGCCATGGTGACTTCACGCGACGTGATTGTTCTGCTGGCCTCGCGGAAGTTTCAGGAAGCGCACGTCCTGTTGCCTTACCTGGTCATCGGACTGGTGCTTTCCGCGGTGACCATTTATTTCCGCCCGGGACTGATGATCCACAAGCGCGCTTCGAAGATCGCTGTCGCTACTTTCTATGCCAGTGTTCTCAACATCGCACTGAATATCATTTTGCTGCCGCGCATCGGTTTGGTGGGTGCGGCCATTGCCACCATGGTCAGCTATGGCGGGATCGTCGTATTTCTGGCCTATCAGTCCTTGCGTGTGCTTCCGTACAAGATTGAGTGGACGTCTTTTGCCCGCTATGCCGTGGTCGGCGGCGTGGCTGCATGGCTGGTGGCCCAGCTTCCCGTGGAAACGCCATTGCTGAGCGCAGTAGTGAAGGGAAGCCTGATTCTGCTGTTATACGTCGCAACGCTTTTTGCCATTGATGGCCGTGTGCGCAGGCTCCTGACGCAAGCCTGGGGAGCGCTGACTGGCTGGCTGCAATCCTCCAGCGAGCCCGCGCTAAAGCCCATGCCCGCCGCAACGGAGAGGACCTAAGCCGTGCATCTGGGACTGGAACAATTCGTACCGCTCTCGTTGTATTTCGCTTCGATTGTGGTGTTCCTGCTGTCGCTCTTCTGGCGGCCGCAGCTTGGCCTGTACTTCCTGATTCCGCTGCTTCCGCTGCAGACCATGCGCTACCGTCTGCTCGATTATCCGCTGGGCAACAAGCTGATTGACCTCTTGTTGCTGGCCGTGGTGCTGGGATCGGTGTTCAAAGGCAATTTCCGTTTTGCCAGGACGCCGATGAACAAACTGCTCGTGGTCTTCGGCATTTTCTGTTACGTACAACTGTGGCGCGGCGCATTCTTTCTGAATACTGAACTGCCTCTCTCCATCAGCGATCCGCGTTTTTCCAACTGGAAAAACTACATGGTGATGTTCATCCTGTTTGCGGTCGTGGTGAGCGTGATCAAGGATGTAAAGCAGATCAAAATTATTGTCGTCTTGATGTGCCTCTCGGTTTTATTTGTGGACAAGGCCTATTACGGCAACATGAGCGGCAGGGACCTGACGCACTTCTCTTATGAAGTTCGCGATGGCGGCATGCTCGGTTTTGCCGGGGTCAACGGCGTGGCCACCTTTGAAGCTGAATTCATGCTCTTTCTGCTGGGCCTGAGCGCTCTGCAGAAACGCAAGTCAATCAAGCTGGCACTCTGGGGCCTGTTCGCCTTCAGCGGCTATTGCCTGCTGTTTTCCTTCTCTCGCGAAGCCTATGCCGGAATTCTGGTCGGCCTGTTCTTTCTTGGCCTGATGAAGCAGCGATGGGTCTTAATCGCTCTGGTTGCGTTCATCATGTGCTGGCAGAGCCTCGTTCCGCTTTCGGTCCAGGAACGCATCCTCATGACGTATGACAAAAATGAGCAACAGCTGGATACGTCAGCCCAGGACCGCGTGGAAATATGGAATGACGCCATGAATCTGTTCCACCAGAACCCGGTCATCGGCAACGGCTTTGACACCTATGAATACCAGCACCGCGTCGGCATTTATACCGATACGCACAACTATTTTCTTAAAGTGATGGTTGAGACAGGCGTCGTGGGCCTCCTCTTCTTCCTTTACCTGTTGGGTAAAGTGTCACGTCAAGGGGTAAAGCTTTTCTATAGCGCTCGCGATCCTTTTCTGCGCTCGCTGGGACTGGGCTTTACGCTGCTCATGGCGTGCGTGTTCGTCGTAAATTTCTTTGGCGACCGCTGGCTCTACATAGAAGTAAACGGGTTCCTTTGGGTGCTGCTGGCCTGCGTGGTTCGCGGCCAGATGATTGAGAACGAGAAGCCACAAGAGCCGGAACCGTCAAGCACGGAAGCTCCCGCAACGCCGCTCCCGTGGGTCAGAGAAGAAGATCCCGTTCTGGTTTGATTGCGTTGTCGCGGCACAGGATATCGTGAAGGTGAACTAAAAGTTTATGTGTGGAATCTTTGGACAAATCGGGAACTCACCCGCTGACGAGAAATGCGGGCTTGAGCTTTATCACCGCGGTCCTGATGACGGCGGCCTGAAATACTTTGCCCTTTCCTCGGCGTCTGTCTGGGTGAGCCTGCAGCACCGCAGGCTCTCGATCATTGATCTTTCCTCGGCCGGCCATCAGCCCATGTGCAATGAAGACGAGTCCGTCTGGATCACCTTCAACGGCGAGATATATAACTTCCAGGAACTTCGTACCCAGCTCTTGGCTGCTGGCCACCAGTTTCGTTCGCATTCGGACACTGAAGTCATCATCCACGGATATGAGGAGTGGGGCCATGAAGTTGTAAAAAAACTGCGCGGCATGTTTGCCTTCTCCCTGTGGGACCAGCGTAACCGCCGCATGCTGCTGGCCACCGATCATCTGGGCAAAAAGCCTTTGTTCTATTCCCACGCTGGCCACAAATTTGTTTTTGCTTCTGAGATCAAGGCCATCCTTAAGGCCGGAGTTCCTGCGGAGCTCGATCCGGTGGCGTTGCATGACTACCTGACCTATCTCTATTTTCCGTATCCCTCCACGGCGTATAAGCAGATCAGAAAAATGGCGCCCGGCTCAGCCATGGAGATCACTGTCGCGCCGGATGGCGAGCTGCGTAAACGCGAGTGGAAATATTGGGACGCCGCGGAGACAGCCGGCGCACCGCTCAAAATGTCCGATGACGACATGGTCGACCGCGCGCGCGAACTGATGGAAGAAGCCGTGAAGCTGCGCATGATCAGCGATGTCCCTCTCGGACTTTTCCTGAGCGGCGGCCTGGACTCAAGTGCCATCACGGCGTTTGCCTCCAGAAACAGCGCGGAGCGCGTCAAGACCTTCACCATCGGCTTTGAAAACAGCAAGTTTTATGATGAGCTTCCCGTCGCCAATCTGGTGGCGCAGAAATTCAGGACAGAGCACCACATCCTGCAAGCTGACGAAGCGTGCGCCGACTACATGACCACTGTCGTCCGGCACTTCGATGAACCGTTCGGCAATCCCACGGCAATTCTTGAGCACATCATCACCAAACAGATGCGGAAGCATGTGACGGTGGCGATTTCCGGTGACGGCGGCGACGAGCTCTTTGGCGGTTACGTCCGCTATGCGGGCGCCGCGTTGGCCCGTAAGTATCGCCAGTTACCGCGGTTCATCACCAAGGGGTTAGTGGCGCGGCTGTCCGGGTTCATGCATGATGCTACGGACGGACGGCATGGTTTTCGCCGCGTCCGTGAATTCGCGCAATCGGCATGGCAGACTGAAGAAGATATGTACATTGACTGGGTTGGCTATTTTTCTGAAGCGGAAAAGCGGGACTTGTACGCCCCTGGCTTTGCCGCCTCCGTTGGCGGCCGCGACTCAGGCGACTTCCTCCGCCAGTTCTTCCGCCGCGGCGCTAAGCTGGAACCAACCAGCCGGCTCGGCTATGTGGACGCTGCCTCGTTCCTCTGCTGCAACTGCCTGGAATATGCAGACCGCATGTCCATGGCGAACTCGCTGGAAGTGCGCGCCCCGTTTACCGATTACAGGCTGCTTGAATTTGCCATGCGGGTCCCGCAGCGCATGAAGGTTCGTGGCGCCACCACTAAATGGATCACCCGGCAGGCCATGCGTGGCATTCTGCCGAATGAAGTGCTGACCAAGAAGAAGATGGGGTTCAATCCTCCGCTGCCGCAATGGATCAACGGCGAACTCAAGCCGGTGATACGGGAATTTCTGTCACCCGCGTCCATCGAGCGCCGCGGCATCTTCCGTCCGGACGCGGTCCAGTCCGTGATTCGTGACCATGAAGAAAACCGCCGCGACAACGCTCTCAAAATCTGGGCCCTGTTGATGATCGAAGTCTGGCAGCGCATGTACTTTGATAAGCAATCGGAAGAGTCTGTGTTGGAGTCGGTTGTGGGCCAGTCAAAACGCAAGCCCAGCGTTACCGTAGGGCAAGTGGAGAAGCCTAAAACGGAAGTGATCTGTATCCGATAGGAGAGGAATGGCGGTAATTTTGTTCATGCAATTCGGAACCGGGACGGCAAGCTCGGCCAGGATTATATTCTGGCTGGCTGCTCTGCTGTTGTTTTATGTCTACGCTGGCTACCCACTGCTGCTGGCGCTCATCGGCGCGTTTGTGCGCCGCCCGCGCCCTGAGCCGGGATATTGCCCCCGGATCTCCGTTTTAATTGCTGCCTACAATGAGGAAGAAGCCATCGAGCGAAAGATCCGGCAGACATTGGCCCTCGAGTATCCTGCTGACAAACTTGAAGTGCTGGTGCTGTCCGATTGCTCCAGTGACCGCACCGATGAAATCGTAACCGCATTTCCTGACAGCCGCGTTCGCCTGGTCAGGCTGCCGGAACGTGGCGGCAAGACGCTGGCGCAGAATTATGGCGTCAAGCAGGCCACGGGCGAAATCGTCGTGTTTTCTGATGCCACGGCCATTTACCAAGCGAAGGCGCTGCTCTATCTGGCTTGCAACTATCAGGACGCCTCTGTCGGCGCGGTAAGCGGGCGCTATCAGTATTTTGACCCCACCGAGCAATCCGCTACCGGCCTGGGCAGCGTGGCTTTCTGGAACTATGAAAATCTGATCAAGACGCTGCAGTCGCGCATCCGCACCATTACCGGCTGTTGCGGCTGCATCTATTCGGTGCGCAAGACTGCGTACACGGAACTGCCAGGCGACATCATCAGCGATCTCGTCCAGCCATTGCAGGCCATCAGGAAGGGTTATCGCGTGGTGTTTGAGGACCGCGCTCTCGCCTATGAAGAGACCACGCAGTCCACATCCGAAGAGTTCTCGATGCGCGTGCGCGTCGTTACGCGCGCCATGCGCGGCCTGCTCAGCGTCTCTGACCTGCTCCAGCCCTGGAAGTTTGCCTGGCCGGCATTTCAACTCTGGTCGCACAAGATCATGCGCTGGATGGTGCCGCTGTTTCTGATCGTTCTCTTTGCCGCCAACTCCATGCTGCTCGATGTCCCTTTGTATCGCGCGGCTTTGGGGCTGCAATTGTTTTTCTATGCAGCAGCGGTCTTGAACATGCTTCTGCCTCTGCATAGGCAATGGAAGCCGCTGGGCATTCCGCTCTTTTTTTGTACGCTCAACGCGGCGGCGCTGGTCAGCATGATTGAAATCTGCCGCGGCCGCAAATACGTTACCTGGCAGACTGTGAGGGCCCGGCGATGAAAATTGAATTTCTTACTCAGGAAGACTCGCTCTACATCCTGCCGTTTTTTGAAGAGTTTTTGCAGAACTATGCCGGCGACTTTGAGATCACGCGGATCTCATGCTGCCGCGCCATGGGCAAACGGTCACGCGTGCAATTGTTGCAAGAGCTCAAGTGGCTCTATGGGCTCCCCGGACTTGGCAAACTGGTTTTGCAGGCAGGCGCGGCCAAAGCCTTGGCAATGCTGCCCAAAGGCCGCTCGGCGCAGCGCTTCTATTCCATTGCCCAGCTCGCCAAGGCTTACGGCATTCCTTACGAGCATGTTGACAATCCGAACCAGCCGGAGTTCACCGGCGCTCTGCGGCAGCGTTCTCCTGATCTGCTCATCTCGGTGGCGTGCCCGTACATTTTGAAAGAAAAGCTGCTGGGAATTCCGCCGCGTGGCTGCATCAACATCCACCATGCGCCGCTGCCGCGTTACAAAGGCATGATGCCGACCTTCTGGCAGCTATATCATGGCGAGCAGCAGTTGGGCGTCACCATTCACTACATGGCCGCTAAGGTGGATGAAGGCGATGCTTTGCTGCAGGAATCATTGCCGGTTACTCCCGGCGAGTCCTTGCACAACCTGATTCGCCGCAGCAAGCGCCATGGCGCGCATTGCATGGCCAAGGTGGTGCGGAGTTTGCAGTCGAATGAAGCGGTAGCAATTCAGATGGACCACGCGCAAGGCAGCTACTTTACCTTTCCCAAGCGTGAAGAGGCGTTGGAATTCCGGCGGCGAGGTTTGCGCGCGATTTAGCTTTCAACATGGCCAGGCCATTCACAAGACCGGTGCTGCGGGCCCAGGGCAAGGCGTTCTGGGCGGGGCTGCTGCGTGCCTCAGGACTTTTATATCTCGCCAAAAAGTGGGTGCGCCGCAATGGGGCAATCGTCCTCACCTTTCATCGAGTATTAACGGACGCCGAGTTGCGGCAGACCGCATCGCTGCCGGGAATGATCGTCCGCAGCCAAACATTTTCCGGCTTCCTCAAGTACGCGTCGGAATCCTGCGAATTTATTGACGTTGCTTGTGGGACGGAATGGAAGTCCGGCGGCAAGCTCAAATTGGCCGTTACCTTTGACGATGGCTGGTCTGACAACGCGACCGCCGCTTACCCTCTGGCCCGCCAGTATCAGGCGCCGATGGTAATTTTTATCGTGCCACAGAAAACCGGGACCGCGCTGCCGTTCTGGCCGGAACGCACCGCCGCGGCCCTGGATGACGATCGCTCCACCGAGGGGGCCGCGTCCAACGCAATCTACATTGAACAGGCCATTGAAAAGCTGAAGGAACTGCCAGCCAGCGAACGGGACCGCCGCATTGGACAGTTGACCGCAACCCGCAACGCGATTCACTCCTCCGCGCTGGTGGACAGGACCATGACCTGGGAGCAAATCGCGGAACTCCATGCCGGCGGAGTGAGGTTTGGTTCGCACACCAGCACGCATGAAATCCTTACCGTAATACCCGTGGCCCAGGCCGAAGAGGAGATTGCTGAGTCCCGCGTCCTGATCCAGCAAAAGCTGCAAATGCCATGCTCTCTTTTTTCCTATCCCAACGGTGATTGTTCTGACCCGGTGCGCGGGCTGGTTGCCCGGGCAGGCTATACGCTGGCCTTCCTCAATCAGGACCCCGGCGTCTGGACGCGAGATTGCGATCCCTTACTGGTTCCACGCGTGAACGTATGTGAATATCACCTCGTGAATTCGAAAGGGAATTTCTCACCGCTCATTTTTGACTATGCCGTGGTCTGGAGCGCGGCCAAGGGAATGCTGGCGCGGATGCGGACGATTTACCTCAAAAAACTGCAATCTCGCTGGCAGGGCTGGATGGCAAAGCCGGAAAAACAAGCCGGGAAAAAGCCGCTGGAAAAATCATCCTAAAAGTCTGTTCCCTGAAATTCTTTCTCAAAATCTTTTTTCTCAAGAACTTCCTTGCAACGTCCTTTTTGCTGAGCAGTTCCAGAGTTACTGGTATCGTGCTGCTCGCCATACCCCAACCTCCTCGCGACACACAATCCTGGGCCGAGCACGCTACAC
>DATBCN010000047.1:0-4601 GCA_036270475.1 Candidatus Angelobacter sp.
TACTGGGGATTTGTCCCCCGGGCCAACATTGTGGGCAGGCCCTTGGTGATCTATCTCTCGGTTAAAAGCTCCGAACCGGACGGCTCCAATGGTAAACTCATCCATTCAGGAACAACGCTGGCCCATCTGCTGCAACTGGCCCGATGGAACCGCACGTTTCGCCTGGTTCGTTGACCGATAAAACTTTTGATCCAATATTCTGATCAGGAAGACCGTTTGTTCGCAAAAACCAAAGAGAAAAAAGCCGAAAAGAAAAAAGAGAGTCTGGCGGAATCCATTGCCGGGATAGCGGCGGTATTGGTGTCTGGGCTTTTTATTATTACGTTTATCGTCCAGGCATTTGAAATCCCATCGGAATCCATGGTGCAAACCCTTCTGGTGGGCGACCATGTGTTCGTGGACAGGCTTACGCCAACGGCCAAAGCGGGATATGTGGGGCCGTTCATCCCGTACCGCGAAATCAGGCATGGAGACATCATCGTATTTCTTCATCCTAAAGAGCCGGGAATGTATGTGGTGAAGCGGATCATCGGCATACCGGGCGACAAACTCCACCTGCGCGATGGCAAGGTGTATAGAAACGGTGAACAACTGAACGAGCCGTATGTGATCCACAGCGGCGGCAGGATTGACCCGTATCGTGACGAATTTCCGTCAGTTCCTCCTTCTCCTGAGGAAGAAGTGAACGCGGAATGGCCGCTGGTGATGCGGGACAACGTGAAGAACGGCGAACTGGTGGTTCCGCCGGACAAATTTTTTGGCATGGGCGACAATCGTGATGTGAGCCTTGACAGCCGGTTCTGGGGCTTTATTCCCAGGGAAAACGTGATTGGCCGGCCACTGTTTATTTATTGGTCATTTGATACGCCAAAAGACCAGTACCAGCGCACTTCCATGGAAGATCGCCTGGGCTTTCTATTTCATGTGATTATTCATTTTTTTGATGAGACACGCTGGCACCGCATGTTCCATCTGGTGCATTGATCCCAATCCCGGTCAGGACTGAAATCTTGCCGTTATTTGAAAAAAATCAAGAGCCGCCGGAAAAGCCGGAGCGCCCAAAAGAGACGCTGCCGGAATCGATTGCCGGAATTGCGTCTGTACTGGTGGTGGGGCTTTTTATTCTCACGTTCGTGATCCAGCATTTTGAAATTCCATCGCGCTCCATGGAGCACACGCTGCTGGTGGGCGACCATGTGTTTGTTGACCGGCTCACGCCGATGGGCAAAAGCGCCCTGAGCTGGCTGTTTCCTTACCGTGACGTCCGCCGGGGTGACACCGCTGTTTTTCTTACACCCAATCCGTCGGAAGCAGGCATGTACCTGGTGAAGCGCATTATTGGCGTTCCGGGTGACCGCATCCGGCTGCACAACGGCGTGGTTTATTTGAATGGTGTGGCCCAGGCCGAGCCGTATGTGGTGCGCAATGGAACTTATGACACTTATCGCGACGAATTTCCTGCGGCCGTCTCCTATGGCATTGGGCAGTTGGCCCCAGGATGGCTGTCAACGTTGGAGCAGAGTGTTCACAATGGAGAGCTGGTAGTCCCCGCGGACCACTACTTTGCCATGGGTGATAATCGGGACAACAGCCTGGACAGCCGATATTGGGGTTTTGTTCCGAAAAGCAACATGATTGGTCGTCCGCTGGTCGTCTTCTGGTCATTTGACGTGCCGGAAGAGACCGGTGAGCCCAAACCAATATCAGACCGTGTGGCGTCTTTTCTCCATACCGCCATACATTTTTTTGGGCTGACCCGGTGGAACCGGATTTTCCGGCTGGTGCATTAATCTTGTCGTATTCGCGAAAAAAAATCGCGGCCGTTGTTCTGGTGGTGCTGACATTGTGCATTTTTCTGCCGCCCAACATCAATGGCGCGCGCTTCAGCAAGCGGCTGGCGTCCACGTTGAGCGCGGCGCTGGGCAGGGAAGTGAAGATTGGATCGGTGAAATACCGGCTGTTTCCGCGGCCGGGATTTGATCTCTACGATTTTCAGGTGATGGACGATCCTGCATTCAGTGCGGAACCGTTACTTATCTGCGGCAAGGTGACGGCCGATTTGCGGCTCACGTCATTGTGGCAGGGGCGTCTGGAAATCGCCAACCTCAAATTGACTGACGATGTGGCTCCGCCCAGCTTGAATCTGGTTTATGCCGGCGAGCACTGGAACCTGGAGTCACTGCTGTTGCGCGTGGAGCAGGTGCCCACCGCGCCCACGGCAAAGCGCAGCGCGGAGCAACGCTCACGGTTTCCTTACATCCAGGCCAGTTCTGGCCGGATCAATCTGAAAATCGGCCCGGAAAAAAAGCCCTACGCCCTTACCAATACCGACTTTGCATTCTGGCTGGCAGCGGAGGACACATGGCACGTCCGGCTTGAAGGGCATCCTGTCCGTACTGACATGAACCTGAACGATACGGGAACGGTGCTGCTGGAAGGCGACGTAAAACGGTCGGCTACGTTGCGTGACATGCCGGTGAAACTGCAGGTTTCATGGGAAAAGGCGCAACTGGGGCAGTTCTCCGGCTTGGTGCTGGGGCAGGACAAAGGCTGGCGCGGCGCCCTGGACGCGAACGCACTCATTTCCGGCCCGCTTGCCGATCTGCACATTACGGCCGCAGCCGACGTGAATAATTTCCGGCGCTTTGACATTAATCGGGACACGATGCCGCAGGTCCGCACGCGCTGCCTGGGCGACTATACCAAGGGCATTCTTGGATTGAAGTGCGATACGCCTTTAGGGACCGGCGGACTTCTGATTACCGCGCACTTCACGCCGAACGCGCACAACTATGACTTGTCACTGGTGGCGAATCGCGTACCGCTTTCATTGCTGGCGATACTGGCGCGCCAGGCACGCCGCTCATTGCCGGATGATTTCACGGCCACGGGCGACCTGAACGCCGCGTTCGGTTTCCACTCGCGGGCGGGAGTGCATGATTTTCACGGAACAGGCATGACCACGCCTTTCCTGGTGCAGTCGTCGGCTGGAGACAAGCCGTTCCAGGTAAGCGCCGTGCGGTTTCACATTGGCGCGGGCGACACTCCGGGAGTTGTAGTGGCAAAAAAAAAGAAGCCGGGTGCGCCAACACCGCCGGTCGCGGCTGCACCGCCCAGCGCCGCTTTTGCGCCGGCGTCACTTACCATCGATTCTTTCTTGGTGCAGATGGGGACCTCAACCACGCTTGAAGTGCAGGGAAGCCTGGACAACAGCGGATATTTTGTCAGCGCCAAAGGCATGGTCCCGCTGGAGCGGTTGCTGGCTTTTGGCCGGGCCACGGGATTCCGTTCGCAGATCGCGAACACAACAGCATCAGCGCAAGTCGATTTGAACGTGAATGGTCCGTGGGCAAATTTTGCTGCCCCCAAACTAAAAGGCACAGCGCATCTGCAAAATGTGGCGGCATGGGTCCCGGGATTGAAAGACCGCCTGGTTTTAGCGGAAGCAGATGCACAACTGACCGATTCAGCGCTGGTACTCAACCATATCAACGGCCAGTTTGAACATAGTCCTGTTGCTTTTACTGGATCGATCAGCAGCCCGCTCACATGCGCGGGAGCTGTCGCGTGCCCGCTGCAATTCGATTTGCATCTGGACTCGCTGGCCGTGCCGGATGTGGCCGGACTCCTGGGCTTTACGGATAAAGGATGGAGCCTGCCATTCCTTTCCGGACCAGAAAATAAGTTTCCCGATTTTCGCGCTGAAGGAACATTCGCGGTCGGTGAGTTGAAGGTGGCTGATATACCGCTGGAGAAATTTAGCGCGCATGTGACCGTGGCAGACCATGGGTTGGTGGTGAATCACATTGCGGCCAAGCTGGCCGGGGGATCAACGCAGGGCGAGTGGAAGGTTGACTGGAGTGGAGCACAGCCGCGCTATAGCGGAACTGGATCGCTGGATGGCGTAGCGCTGGACCGCATTGGGCCGCCGGAAACAGTAGCTGGAGAATTGTCGCAATGGCTTTCCGGCAAAGGACAAGTCAGTTATTCCACGCACTTTGAGGGCAAGAATTCGCAGGAAATGTTGTCCAGCGCGGGAGGACGGGCTGAATTCCAGGTTAGCAATGGCACATCACGGATGCTGGCGCTGGAAGCTGGCAAACCATTGCGGTTTAACGTCCTGCAGAGCGTTGTGGAGATGGACCGCCAGGCTTTAAAAGTGTTGCCAAGCAAATTTAAAGCGGAAACCCGCATCTATCTTATGAGCGGGACGATATCCCTGGCGAACAAGCAGGCAAAACTTAAGGTGACCACCAATGGCACTGAGTGGCAAATCACCGGCGCATTGGAGAAACCCCAAATCACGCCGCAACCGCTGACCGCCCAGGCAGCTCCCGCACACGCAAAATGATCTCCAGAATTTTCCTGACGATATTGCTGGTTGCGAGCGTGGCTTTTATCGCGGCCCAGGGGCCAATGCAGGTGCAGCCGCCCCAGCCGGTGACGCAGGCGGCCGCCTCGCAGCCCGCGGGTAACGGCCATCGGCTTGCCGATAGCCTGCAAGTGAAGCTGGACCACATCCAGCAAAACGCGGAGCGCGCCCATCCGGACCAGGCGCCAACAGTGATGACCGAAGAAGAAGTCAATGACTACATTGTGTC
>DATBCN010000048.1:0-8570 GCA_036270475.1 Candidatus Angelobacter sp.
CCGTTGGGCGATCTGCCGGATGGACTGAAATAATTTTGTAAATTGGTAAATTAGTAATTTGGTAAATGGGCAGGGTTGCTCTTCAATTACCCATTTACCAATTTACCCAATTCCTTTCAGATTCCCACTGCCCCGTAATCCGTTCCCGTCTCGGTATCGCGCACCTTTTCTTTTTCATAGGCACGGTAAGGGTTGCGCACAGTTCCCAAACGCCGCTTGCGCAGCTCAAAGCCGGCATAGAGTCCTCCGGCCAGGACTGCGGCGGTCAACGCCGCAATTGACATCACGCGGCCGGGGTTGTCCATCAGCGGACGCGCAAGATGCCGGGCCGTGAGCGCCACCCGCGCGGGCAATCCCAAGGCCTGGCGAAAATCATTGAGTGATTGTTTTCCTCCACGTTCCAGGGCGCGATAAGCGTACAAAGCGCTGTAAGGCACTGGCATGGCCAGGTCCTGGCCTCCGTTTACCACGGCATGGTCCACGCCGCGGTCTTCCTGCACAGTCAGCAGTTCCTGGATGGCGCGGCCAAGCCCTTCCGGTTTTGACCACAGCGAGAGAAACGCCACGCGCCCGGACTTATCAATCAGAAACGCCGGATTCGGCAGCTTGGAATATTTCCGGTGGATGGCGCCGTGCAGGTCATCCACCAGGATCGGCATATTCATGTCTTCTTCATCGCGCAGAAGGCGGGCCGCCTCCGTCTTTTCCCGCATGGAGCCGTGCGCCGGAATAATCTCCCCCGGATGGGCTTCACGCACATAGACAAAAAGAAACTCAATCGCATCCCCGCGAAAGCGGTCATAAAGCTCATTGATGCCGCCAATTGAGGCAGCCGTCATGGGGCAAGTGGCCGAGCCAAACACCAGCAGAACGTTTTTCTTCTTGGCAAAATCGCTCAGCCGCAGTGTTTCGCCATCCAGCGTGGTGGCCTTAAGGTCAGGGGCGCGCTCGCCCGGTCCGGGGCCGGAAAATTCGGTCGCTGCCAGATCGTGAAAAAGCTCACGGGAAAAGTGCTCATAGTTGTAACCACTAAAGCCCAACATTGTTACTCCTGTGTGTACATTGCCTCGCCGGTAAGCAGGGGGACAACGGGGTTCGATGCCGATGCTGCGCCCGCTGTTTTCTTTAAGCTACCCTGTCTTAAATTATTTGACCACGATAAAATTATTAATTCATCCACGGGGCCGTGCTTGGCGGTGCCTGGCCCTTTTTGAACATCGAACCGAACGAACTGAACATTGCAGGCGAACCTTGAATTGGAGGCATAAATGCCAGCATTAAAAGCCGGAGAAATGGCGCCGGAGATTGAACTTCCCGCGGTGACGGGCAAACAGAGGCACAGGTTCAAGCTCAGCGACCTCCGCGGCAAAAAAAACGTTGTCATAGCATTTTACCCCCTCGATTGGAGTCCCACGTGAACCGATGAGATGTCGGCGTATAGCAGGTATCTGCCGAAATTCGCCGAACATGATGCCCAGGTCGTGGGCATCAGCCCGGATTCAATCTATAGCCACCTTGCCTGGCAGGAAAAGTCCATTGGCTGGCAGGAATATCCCATGTTGAGCGACTATTGGCCGCACGCCGGTGTGGCCCAGCAGTATGGAATCCTGCGCCTGGGCGAGCCCTTGCCTGGAATCAATGACCGGGCCGTTTTCATTGTGGATAAAGACGGCAGAATCGTGTTTTCCAGGACTTATGAACTGGGTCAGGAGCCCGATTATGAAGAATTGGTGTCTGAGTTGGGGAAACTTCAGCCAGTGGCTTAATATCCAGCGCAGTGATCGTCAAAGCAAAACGCCCTCTATATGAGGGCGTTTTTAAAGCAGCAATTCAGCATGTGCTGGCTTCCCAAGTGAGGCCGGGTTATTTCTTTGCCGCCTTCTTTGCCGTTCCCTTTTTGGGAACGCCGGTCTTTGCCGGCGGTGTCGTCTTCTGCAGCATTCCTTCAATGATCTCGCCCAGTTTGGCGCGGTCTTCCACCTCCACGGCGGGAGTGGCGGCGCCGCCATTACCGATCACAAAAATCGTCGGCGTATGCGCCAGGCCAATCTTGTTTCCAAAATCCCTGTCCGTCGCAACTTTTTCTTTCAGTTTTCCGTCAGGGTCCAGCACAAACGGGAGCGGTGATTTGTTGTCGCTGCCAAACTTGTCAACATATTGGCGTAGGTTCTGTTTGTTGATCTGCTGCTGGTTTTGAAAGATATAGCCACGAAAATCGTCGCCCAGCTTTTCTGACTTGGTGTCAAAGTAACGGGCAAAAACCGCCGCCTCAAAAGACCATGGATGCTGGTTTAAAGGAAAGTCATGCAACACTACCGGAATGCTGTATTTCTTGGCCGCTTCCCACACCTGGGGATAGGCCCGCGCGCAGTCCGGGCACTCCAGATCTTCAAATACAACAATCGCCACCCGCGCGCCTGCGGGCGGCTTGAGTGACGAGCCGTCAGCACCGTGCAAAACAGCGCCCGGCAAAGTCACGGCTAACAAAGCAGCGGTACGGATAAAGAACGTTATCAATCGATTCATCACCTGTTGATTATCCTGCCTTCCTGGAATTTTTTACTAGCGCCTTTTTTGGAGAGGGGTTTTCGTGTCGGCTTTTTGGGCCGGACGCGCCTTCTTGAGCATGTCTTCAATCATCTGGCCCAGTTGGTCGCGGTCCTTCACCTCTTCCACCAGCGGCTGTGAAACGCCGCTATTACCTACAACCCAGATTGTGGGCGTATGTTCCACGCCAATGCGCTGTCCCAGCGCATAATCCGCCTTTACTTTTGCCGCCAGTTTGCCGTCAGGGTCTTTCATAAACGCCACCGGCGCTTTGTTTTCCGAACCAAACTTCTGCACCCATTGCTGCAGGTTGTCCTTGGAAATCTGCGCCTGATTGGCGTAGATATATTTGCGGAACTCATTCCCCACGGCGACCGACGTTTGATCAAAATAGCGGGCCCAGACCGCGGCCTCAAAGGACCAGTTGTGGCGCGGCAACGGGAAGTCATGCAGCACCACCGGGATTTTGTGCGCGTTGGCGGCGTCCCACACCATGGGATACGCGCGCGAACAATCCGGGCACTCCAGATCTTCAAACATCACAATCGCCACTTTTGCTCCCGCGGGCGGCTTAAGCAGGGACGCATCGGCGCCAAAAGCAGCAGCAGAAAATGCGGTCCCCAATGCAAGCACGAGCGTCCCAGCCGATTTCACCATAGTCTGAATTTTACTAAAAAAGCCGGATGCTCTCCTCCCGGTCGTTCCGGGCGCTGCTTTGGCTCCTCCATCCACATACTATAACGGGTAGTAAAGTGCCGGGAAATAGTAGACTCTCCAGCGTCTTGGCCGTGCCAAAAAAAGTTGAGTATGGCCCGCGGGCCAGGCCCCATCGCCATTATTTATCTGACTACATCCAGGAGCGCTCTCTTGAAAGCTTTTACGGCCCAACTCGTGTTGATTTTCGCACTTTGTCTTTTTGCCTCCGCCCAGAGCCCTGAAGGGGCGCTTGTAGGAACTGTCTCCGATGGCACAGGCGCCCGAATCGCCGCTGCCACAGTGACCGTCTCTGCCAAAAATTTTCTCTTCACGCGCACCGTAAAAGCCGGCAAGATCGGAGAATTCAGTGTGGAGTCACTTCCCCCAGGAGACTATGAGGTCAAAGCGGAAGCCCCGGGCTTTGCATCGAAAGCCGGGGTTGTAACCATTGCGGTCACGGCTGTGCAGTCCTTGGAGATTAAGCTGCAGCCTGCTTCTGTCCGGCAAACGATCAATGTTGAAGGCGCCAGTGATTCGCTGGGCGCCCAGCCGATCGAGACCTCCAGCAGCGTGGTGAAAGCCACAATCGGCATGCGCGATCTTGAAGAGATACCGCTGGCACACCGCAGCTTCGCCAACATCGCCTATCTCGCGCCGATGACTGAGCCCGTCGAGCCTTCCGATCCAACCAAGGCGCGCATCACGGCTGTTTCATTTGGCGGCAGTTCCGGTCTCAACGTGGACCTTTCCGTGGACGGCGGCGACAACAATGATGATTTTATCGGCGGCTTTCTGCAGAACTATTCTACTGATGCCATGCAGGAATTTACCGTTCGCACGGCACAGTTTGACGCTGATACCTCACGCACTAACGGCGGCTCGGTCATCATCAGCACGCGGCGGGGTACGAATAACTGGCACGGATCTGCGGCAGGATATTTCCGCAATGAGGGCCTGAACGCCCGGAATGAATTGGACAATCCTTCGCCCAATCCCAAACAGCCATTTTCACGCCAGAATGGTGTCGGCACAATCGGCGGACCGTTAATAAAGGAAAAACTGTGGCTCTTCTCGTCCTTCGAATATGTGAATGAAGACGCCAGTGTTGGCTATAGCGCGCAAAGTCTGGGCGAATTTAATGCTTTGGCGCAGCTCGCATCGTCAAGCCAGATACCCGGCGTTACCTCCATTCCGGTGCCTAGCTCGGTCAGCACTCCGTTCCATGACTCCATTTTCTCCACCCGTCTGGATTTCAACCAGTCTGGGCGCTCCCATTGGTTGGTGCGCGGCGCTTTTGATCTGAACGACACAAAGAACGATCTGGTGCATGAAGGTGCGCTGCCTTCCACCGGCTTTACCACCAACTCGCATTACTACAGTCTGCTGCTCAGCAACCAGATGGAATTCTCTCCGGCGTGGATTGGAAACTTTGTCTTCCAGGCAAGCAGCTTCCATCATGAGAAGCTGCGTAATTCGAACCTCGGCTTTGGCCTGGCTTTTCCCTTCAGCACCACTGTGCTTACCACGTCAGGCTTTGAGACGTTTGGCGATAACCAGTTTGTCACGCCGATTACGGCGTTCCCCGTGAATCGCGACCAACAGAAATACCAGTTCCGCTATGATGTTTCGCATTCCACCGGATCGCACGCGCCTAAGTTCGGGATCAACTTTATCCACGAGCCGGTGCTGAGTGGACGGCTCTCTGATAATGGTGAGCTTCTGCACATCCTGCCGGAAGACCCGAGTTTTTACGTCGCCAACCCCGGTACTTTCGCAACGGATTTCAATGATCCGGCCAAGCAGGTGGCGAACTGCGATCCCGCTTCTCCCCCGGGCACATGCCTTGGTCCTAACAATGGCCGGTTCCGGCAAAGCGTGTGCCGGCTTGGCTTTTACGCGCAGGATTCCTGGCGCATTCGGCACAACTTTACCGTGAATTACGGTCTGCGTTATGACACAACCTTCGGGCTTTTCAACTCCAATGGCGGCGACCAGAATTCCAATCCCGCCGTCCAGACCGTCATCGCGCAGAACCTGGCGCTGCCGCATGGCGTCCCTCATGATTACCGCAAAGCGTTTGCACCGCGGCTGGGTTTTGCTTATTCCCCCGGAACCGGCGGAAACACCGTGATTCGTGCCGGTGCGGGCCTTTACTTTAACGATCTTGCACAGAATGGCTGGGTGGATGCATTTCGCGCCGTAACGCCCAGTGCAGTGGGAGTGCTTGCGGCTGGCGATCAAGGGGCATTGATCGATCCCAACTACCACGCTCCCTACGCGGTACAAGCCAGCGCGGGCGTAGAGCATGCTTTAACAAACGGCTGGCGGCTGAATATCAACTATGAGCATCAGCAGGGCGTCCATCAATACCGGCGTTATGAGTATATTGCCCAGGACCCTATCGCGGCCCCCAACGCAACGCTCCCCAGCACCGCGCCGAATCTTTCTGTATTTCGCACCGACAATCGCTCACGCTATGACGGAGTTTCCTTTGCCATCAATCATGCCGGCAAGCGGTTTGATTTGACCGCGCATTACACGCTGGCCAATGCCACCACGTGGGGCGCGAACGTGGGCGAGTTGTTTGATTACGTGAATGGTGTGACCAGCGTGACGAATCCTTTTGGCCCCGGCGACCACGGGCCTTCTGGTGAAGACGTCCGCCATCGTTTTGTGATCGCGGGAACCCTGCACCTGCCCGGAGCTTTTGAAGTGAGCACGCTCTCGCAGTTTGAAAGCGGACGGCCTTACACGCTGGGGACTGGCGTTGACATCAACGGTGATGGAGTAGCCAATGATCGCGCGGTGGTCAACGGCGTACAGACAACGTTGGATGAATTTCGCGGCACTCCATTCGCGCAGATTGATTTGCGCGTGAGCCGCAACTTCAAATTTGGAGAGCGCGTCTCACTCCGGCCGTTTGTTGAGTTTTTCAACCTGCTGAACCGGCAAAATCCCGGAAACAACTTCATCGGTGACATTGCGGCGCTGCCGGTGCCGGCCAGCGAGGTTGCTGCCGGCAACGTGACGCATCTCTGCCTGAACGCCGATTGCACTTCACTGGCGCCCATCACAAATGTTAATCAACTGAAAAAGCCAGGCGGCGCGCTGGGAGACTTTTTTGGACCGGGCACCAATGTGGGTGTGCCTTTTGCCGCTCAATTCGGAGTGAAATTTACCTTCTGACGGCTCTCTTGATGAGGTTGCCGAACCAGTGCAGCATGCTTGTTTTGGGCTGTTCCCGGCGAACCCCAGTCGGAGGATAGCTTGCTGAAAGGAGAGCTTTTTGGGCTCTTCCGCCGAGCCAGCGGATCACTTGCTGACAGGAAAGCGCATGACTTCTTGTTGTTCCGGCGTCAGAGATTGCCATACAGCGTTTGGGATTGCATTTACTTCCCGGCTAGCATCTGCGTACCATCGGCGCACATAGCGCACGGTTGTCATGGCCCGTGGCATGTCTGTCAAGTTGGGTGTGCCGCGATGAAGAGCCCAGGGATGACGAATCAATATGTCGCCGATCTCTAGCGGAACGGCGCGTAGCTCGCTTTGGCCGCTTTCAACAGATCGCATGGCTGCCGCACGCGGCATGCGATGTGTGCCAGGTGCGATTTCAATCGGGCCGTGCGCAGGTGTTATCGGGACCAAGCCAAAGCTGACGATCAGCATGTATGGTGGCAGCGAAAGCTCAGCAGCCTCCTCAAATAACGGGCGCTGATAATCAACGTGGGCGTTCTGGTACTCCGAGCCCCGGAGAGGAACGTCGCAGCCCCATTGGTCGGCCACGACTCGCCGGTCCATTGCACCGCGAACAATATGAAGGACCTCCGCGTCAAAGAAGAACTCTGGGACAAAGCAGCTTGGCTCGAACGGCATGGGGAGAAAATGACGATACGGGCCTCGGTTGGGCTGCCGTTCGTGGTTTTTGAGGTAGGCGAGGAGAGTCGGCCAGAAGCCTTCTCTACATGCGTCGATCGCGCCTTTCGGGAGACGCGCTCTGAGGACGCAGTATCCGTTCTCATGCAACTCGAGGATCTTTTCGTTCGCAAACATCGCCGTGATCAAACAGTTTGCCAGAAAGCCAGGCAAGATTGAACACAGTCTGCTACCTGGAGTCAATAGGGACGAGTGGTCGGCAAACCGGAGATTGTTATCGGCTGATTGTTGGCGAAAAATCGCCATTCACTCACAACGAGATCGTGAGTGTAAACGCCTGTTAACGACAATTAGCTCACGATTCGCTTGCAGGCTTCCAGAAATTCCGCTTTCCATAGGAGACTTAGGCCGGTTAAATCCAGCCCACAGCTTTCTTGATCAGACTGGCAAAGCGGTGCAGCATGCCTGGCTTGGGCGGCTGCTCCTGTTGCAGCGTCTGTGCAGGATAGAACTCTTCATAGAAGGAAACATCAGCCGGCGTAGCCGTGAGCGTGACAACCGGACGGCCTTGACTGAACACCGGCTGGCTCGGAGGCTTAATATCCGCGGTACGGTTGAACCTGGACGCGTTCGTAAGCGCAGGCACTGAGGCCTGCAGGCTTACGGCAAAACTCAGGAGGACGAAGGAGCAGAGTATGCGGCGCACAAGCCAAATTATACGGAAACCGGCCCTAACCTGAATGGGGCAAATCACCTTAATCCTTTAGGGCGATACAGGAAAATGGTTGCAGGCCTAAGGTATCTTTTCAGGTATAGAAAATCAGTCTCAGTAGCCTTAGGCTCTTTGTTTCTGGGCAAGCTGGGAGATTGAGACAAATTTTTTACCTGAGTACCGCTCCAGCAGCTGCCGGGTGGCGTCCACGGTGTGGCTGCGGTCTGTGCCGAAGGCGAGATACCCGCCATCATGCAGCAAGACCACCTCACCGCAGGGCCGAGGGCGCGAGTCCACCTGCCCCGACACTTTTTCCAAGATGGCTTCGGGAGATCTGGCGCTCCAGTCATAAGCGGTCACAGACCACATGATGGGATTCAGGCCCAGCCTGTGGGCAGTTTGCAAAACCGCAGGACGCCTGCCGCCAAATGGGGGACGAAACAGCGTTGCCCTGGTTCCAAGCGCGTCTTCCAGAGCTTTGCTACAGTCGTCGAGTTCCTGGCGCAGCCGCGCAGCGGAGACAAAGATCAGGTTAGGATGGCTGTAAGTATGATTGCCGATCTCATGTCCCGCAGCCAAAATGGAGCGCGCAATTTCCGGCCGCTGTCGAACATACTTCCCGATCAGAAAGAACGTGGCCCTGGCATCGTGTTTGGCCAGAACGTCAAGCAGGCGAAGCGTGTGCGGATCGTTGGGGCCGTCTTCATAAGTAAGCGCCATCTGGCCGGGATCGCTGCCGTGG
>DATBCN010000049.1:0-4632 GCA_036270475.1 Candidatus Angelobacter sp.
CGAGTGACAGGACCAGGTAGTTCAGGAACGTGTAATTTGCGGTAAGAATAATGCCTGCCTGAAACGGCGTGACGATGCAGAAGCAGATGGTCCTGAAGCGCCGTGGCAGGAACAGCATCCACACCAGCCCAAGTTCAGACGCCAGCGTCATGAACGCGATGGCGGCGTGGAACCAGTGCGGCAACTGCTGCACATACCAGCCGATCCAGGTGGGCAGCGGGCCGTTCTGGTAATAGTCGTCCATGGCGGTCAGGTGACGCCAGGAATAGTCGCCGCTGGTGAGTTTGACCACGCCGGATGCAAAGTAGATGCGGAACCATTCCCAGCGGAGAAGAAACAAACTAAAACGAGAAGGAGCGTGCGCCGCGGACAGGCCGGGACGCAACCCTGGGGGCGCGAAGAATAAGGAGACAAATCCCGCCTCCAACAGCATGCCGTCTGACTGGTAACCGGAAAAATCCTGCGCCCCCGCGACAAAAGAGAGAAAGCAAACCAGGCAGACAGCTAATGCGCCACGCGGAAAGAGATTAAAAATTACGGCAAAGGAAGCCATCAGACCGAGCCAGCAGATGAACATCAGCGCGTGATTTCCGGCGCCGAACCAGAAAAGAGTGGGAGCGAACCAGAAACGCTGCAGTCCAGGATAGTACTTTGCGACTTCAGCCAGGTAGTCGGCGGCGGGAAGAATGCCGCGCGGGCCGATCAACCCTTTGATCTGAAAAATAAGCGAGTAGAAAGCAGAGAAATAAATCAGTCCCAGGGCGCGAAGAAAGATCCATCGCGGGAGCAGGTTCGTCCGTGGGCCTTCATCCGGAGCCTGCGGCGCCAGCAGCCAATTTGCAGCTTGTTGAACGCGGTGCAACATGAGCAACCCCAGCGGATTATAGAAGGTTAGGATGCACGCGAAGTCATTGCGGGCCGAGGTATGCTCCCTAACGTGTCATTCAAGCCGGCGATTTTTCAAGTATTGTTATCTTCAGGAATGTGAAGTATATGTGGAGGCTGACCATGCAACGAATCTTAAAACTGATCGTATGGGGCCTGGTCCTGACGGCCTTGCTGCCGCAAGCGGGATTTGCGCAGGGGAATGGAAAAGGCAAAGGCCACAACAAACATACGGATCAAGATGGCGACGACGATCGCGGCCCCAGCCGCGATGATAAAGGTGGAATTCGCATAGTTTTCAGCGTCCATGATCGCGACGTTATTCAACGCTATTACCAGGACCGCAACTCAAACCTGCCGCCGGGTCTGGCCAAGCGCAATGGGAACCTCCCCCCGGGGCTGCAGAAGCATTTGGACCGCGATGGCACCTTGCCTCCTGGGCTTCAGAAAAGGGTGCAGCCGTTTCCTGACGATCTGGACCGCCGTTTGCCACAGCTGCCGGATACCTATCGCAGAGTAACTCTGGGCGTGGATATTCTGATTCTTGACCGGCGCACACAGCGGATCGTGGACATAGTTCATGACATTTTGCGGCCTTAAAACTGTCTTGAGCAAAAGCCGCAGCGAGGATGCGATGCTACTTCCGTCCTGCAATCTCCTCGTAGAGTTCGGGTAGCCGCTGTGCGTCTTCCACTGACTCGGCAAATCGCGCGCGCTCGTAGTGCTCGGTAAACAATTCAACGCCGTGCCGCAGCAAAGGATCGGGAATGGACGACGCGAATTCTTCCGCTGTTTGATGCTGCTCTTTGTTCACGCCGCGCCGGGCCATCATTTTGAGCATCCTTAGATACCAAAAGCTGGCTGAGGTGCGCGGGGCGCGTTGCGGGTTTCTGAGTGAGCGTGATCGCTGGTAGCTGCGCCAGACCATGGGAGTGAACGGCATAGCCAACAGCAAACCCAGCGCTATGCAACAGAGCGTCATCTGCGTGGGTGAGAGATTTTCCAGCCGCCGTTGCCATCTGCCGATGAGGTTTACAATCCGCAGATAGCGGTACCACAGCCAAAGCCTGAAGCTGGATTGGACGTTGCCGGTCTTGGCGCTCAATTCCGTGCGTAGTTTCACCTGGTGGCTGAAGTCGTAATTAACGACCCATTCGCGCCACATTTGCCGGGCCGCATCCATATACAAGGCGATGCGTGACCATCCATTGGCCGCTTCCTCCGCCGGACTTGAGGGTGTGGGATCAAAAGTGGCCCAGCCATACTCGGGGAAATATGCCTCGACCCAGGAATGGGCGTCTTTTTCCCGGATGATATAGCTGTTGGTTATATCGTTGTATTCGCCGCCGCGAAATCCGTTGACCACGCGGGCGGGAATGCCTAGCGTGCGCAGCATCATGGTCATGGACGAAGCAAAATATTCGCAGTGGCCTTTTTTTCTCTCAAACAAAAAGCGGGCCAGTGGATCGGCTTCGTGCGTTCCCGGCAATTCCAGCGTGTACCCGAAATTCGTTTGCAGATAATGCTCAATTGCCTTGGCCCGTTTGTAGTTGGAACTCTCCTGCGCGCTTACCTGCCGCGACAACTGGGCCACGCGAGGATCAAGCTTAGGGCGCTGCAGATAGAGCATTGCCACACGCGGCGGATAGTTGGTGGAGTTGGAATTGAGCACATATTGCTCAGGATCGCGCGTATCGGCTTCAGCGGAATAGACGCCAACACTTTGCGGGCCCTCAGCCTCGCCTCCGTTTAAGCTGACTTCTCCGGGACGGCCGTTATAAATGGAACCATCAGACCGTATCTCCAGAATGTGATAGTCCCCATTGATCTTGAGCGGCACGGGAGCCAGAAAAAACAGGTTCAAGCCCACGGGTTCCATGACCACGCGATACGAGAGCGTCTGCAACTGGGGCGCCGCACGCGCTTCAGAATAGAACGAATAATTGCTGATATGCGTTAGGTCCAACGGCGTATTGTTCAGGCCATGGACGGTTGGAAGTTCAGCGCCGTTCCACCAGTGCCGGCCATCGAAGTTGGCCAGGGTAATGCCGCGCCATTTGGGGTCCCTGGGCAATTTGCCGAACTGCACCTGGACGTGCATGACCACGCCGCTGGATTGCTGGATCTGCCCGATGCCTCCCAGATTCACTTCCGAGCTGAATCCCGTGGACAGCGAACCCTGTACGCCAAGGTTGCGTAAATATCCGCTGTTGTTGATGCGCGGCAGGATGAAGAAAATGAGCGCCGCGCCAGCCAGGGTAAACAACCCAAGTATGGCGGAGATGCCTGCCAGAGAGCTGTGGAACCGCACGTCCTCGCGCGGAGAGACGCCGGCGGCCAGGGTTTCCTGCTCAGAGCGCCGCATCTCCATGCTGATGAAGGTGGCAATCGCCACCAGAATAAACAGCGAGAAAGTAAAAAGGAACAGAGTGTCCACGGTGAGCACGGCGGCGGCCAGCAGCATGAGAAACGAAAGTATGGCCAGGTACATGAGATCGCGGTCACGGCGCACGGAAAAAATCTTGATGATCATGACGAACAACACCATGTGGACGGTGGCGTTGATGAAGCTCTGAGAAAAATAAAAATAGTCCGCGGCGTAAAACGCGAAATAGAGCAGGGTCAGCAGCGTGGTCCAGCGCTCAGAGATCGTCAGCCTCTTGCGCATCAGCAGAAGGTAGCCGCGCAATAGCAGTGCCGGCACCACCAGCGCCAGGGAAGGGAAATCCAGTTTGTTGGTGCCCATCAGCGCAGTGAAGCCCACGCACAGAAGCACGTAAAGGGACCACTGAAAGAAACGCTCCGCGCTGCCTGATCCGGGCGTGGCCCGGGCGGCGGCAAGGTTGATGCTGCGCGTGGACATCACTATATTGTCCTCGAATTCCCGCCGGGATCAAAGCCGAATCCTACCGTTGATGACCGAACGTAACCATACGGGAAACGATGCGGACAAAGTGTTAGAATTAAATCTGCCGGGTCCCGCGCGACGCAATCCCGCCAATCCCGCCAGGTCCGGAAGGAAGCAACGGTAACGGGCTAGTGCGTGTGCAGCGGGGTGCCCGGTCTTTATTTTTGGGTCGCTACGCGACAAACCGCTTATAGTTTTTTGCTTAGAAAATGAATTTTACAGCCCTGATGCGGCGGCTCGGCGCGTGAGTCGGCCTCGCCCTGGCTTTATTTTTGGGTCGTTGCGCGACAAACCGCTTATAGTTTTTTGCTTAGAAAATGATTTTACAGCCCTGATGCGGCGGGCTCGGCACGTGAATCGGCCTCGCCCTGGCTTTTAGTTTGTTGGTCGCTGCGCGACAAACCGCTTTTAGTTTTTTGCTCAGAAAATGATTTTACAGCTCCGATGCGGCGGGCTCAGCACGTGAATCGGCCTCGCCCTGGCTTTTAGTTTGTGGGTCGTTGCCCGACAAACCGCTTTTAGTTTTTTGCTTAGAAAATGATTTTACAGTTCCGGTGCGGCGGGCTCGGCGCGTGAACCAGCCTCGCCCTCAGTGGTACTGGATCGCAGTCGTTCATTCCCAGTTCATTCCAGGACAAACCATTCCAGTTCCGTGCAAAACCGCTTACAATATTACGTTTACCCTCACTGCCCTGGAGAAACTTTTTGGCGAACCTTGTACGGGCGAAAATCTCTGCCCTTGGAACTTATGTCCCACCGCGGCTTTTGACCAACGCCGACCTGGAAAAGATGGTCGAAACTTCCAACGAGTGGATCATCGAGCGCACTGGAATCAGGCA
>DATBCN010000050.1:0-8480 GCA_036270475.1 Candidatus Angelobacter sp.
AGCTTGTTCGCCATGGCCCCAAACAGGAAGACCACGCCCATTTCGTTCACTGGCGCAAAACTCATCACCGGGGCCATCAGCGGCGCTCCATACACCGGCCGGTCCGTCAGGATTCGCGGGTGCGCAGTACGAAGATTGGAAGACAATACCGCCGGCCTGTTTCTCCATCCCCCTGTTCTTCCCTCCCGCTTGTACTTCCTCGCCACTTCCAGGACGTCCTTCCATTGCTCTTCCAGTCCGTGCTCAATCGCGTACTGCGCCATCCCCGCCGGCACGTCGTTCCAGTAGCGGAAACGCTTCCGCAGCGGCGTCAGGCTGTGCTGGCTGTGCAGCCCGTACTCTGCGGCGCTCGGCACGGAGCCAATCTTGCGTACAATTTCCGCCCACTCTGTAAACAGCTCTTCTGTGCTGAGCATGTAGCCTGACCCGCGTCCTTCAAATCCGCTGGCCTGCAGTGCTTTGGTGTAATTGCCAAATCGCCGGACAAAAATCTTCCCGCTGATCCCGCTGGCTTGTTTCAATTCCTCTTGGTTCGGGACGCGCCCCAGCTTCACGGCGCAATCCTTGATCGCGGCGATGATTTCTTCTTTGTTTGGTTTCCTGGTTGCGGTTGGAGGGGCGGTGTTGCTAGAAGTGGTGTTGCTGGGGAAGTCTTGGCTGTTCATTTTCGTCTCACAAGATTTGAAGTGTGTTGATTCCTGATTCCCTTTGCGTCCTTAGCGCCCTTTGCGGTAAATCCTTTTGCCTTTTTCTTTGTGTTCCTTCGTGTCCTTAGTGGTTGAGCTTTTACTTCGCACTGACAAATGCCTTCCCGCCAAATCCGCCCACGGCATCCACTTCCTTGATCTCGCCTGCCTCTTTCATCCGCTTTAACGTATTGTGAATTGGAGGCATCACAAACTTGTATTTGCTCAGGTCGTATCCCATCTCGGCCATGCGGTCCCGCACCTGGGTTGGCGTCAACGGCAAAAGCAGCGGCTGCCGGAACACCCACCGAATCGCCTCCGTCAGCCCCATCTCCTGCCCCGCTCCAGCCTGATTTTCCTGGTTTAACTGGCTGATTCTATTGGCAATCTCCGGTTCTACATCTTCCCCGGACAACTGGGCCAGTTGTTCTACAATCGGCCCCCAATGTGAAATCTGCTCTTTAATCTCTTTTTCCTGCCGCAGCAGCTCTGCAAGCCGCTCTTTGGCCGATTGATACATTCGTTGGGTTGCTTCATCAGGCATATAAAAATACTATTTCATGTATAAGTTATATTGTCAACATAAAAGTAAAATATATGTGAATATAAAATTGAAGGGCAAAGCAGCTAAAACCCAGACAAAAGCCGCCTGCTTTTTTATTAGGTTTCATCCAAAATACTGTAATTTGCATCACAATTAAAGCGTACATTGTTATGCTTTTATGTTGCTTTTTTGACGGATTTATATTGCATTGGAAACGCCGATAAACGATAATGCGAATAACGATGGATGTCCGGAAGGGGCAAGCAAATGGCCGTATTACCTCAACCGCTAGCCAAACCCGATTTGTTTGCGCAACGCGAATCCGTGAGGCTCGCCCTCCCAGAACTCGTGACTGCCCTGGTGAATGTGCTCGGGAAGAAGTTGGTGGCCTATATCTGCAAGGCTAAAGATGTGCGGACCATAGATCGCTGGACCGAAGGCGGCGAGCCATATAAAGACGCGGAGCAAAAACTGCGCACAACCTATCACATTGCAAAATTGCTCAGCGACTTTGAATCGAACCGTACCGTACAAAGCTGGCTGATGGGGCTCAACCCACAACTGGGAGATGTTTCTCCAGCCCGTCTTTTGCGGGAAAACGATATAGCCGCCGCCGGCCCAGAAGTGCTGCGGGCCGCGCGCGCATTTTTGGCTGGAGGGTAAACATAGCTTGGAACCCCCGAAAGATGTATACCGGATCGCGCGCAAGCCAGATCCGTGGTCTTTGCCAAGCTGGGTATGGGCTGACGATGATGGGACATTTGGTAATCGCTACGATGATCCACGGGCGATATACCGTGTCCTGTACGCAGGAACTCAGCGCTTGGGCTGCTTCATTGAAACGCTCGCCTGTTACCGCATGGACATGCTGCTGGCTGCGGAGTTGGCCGCCATCGCAGGGGACGACGATTTTTATCCCCTGGGCAAAGTGCCGCCAGATTACCTGACTACCAGAACAATGGGCATCGCAACCGTTCACGCGAACTGTGCGGATCTTTGCAGTGCTGAATGGATCGCAAACCTCAGAGTGAAACTTGTTCCATATGCCGGGAAGTTCGGTCTAAAGGATGTTGACGCCTCGGTTCTTCAAAGCACCACTTCGCGGGCCCTTACTCAATTAGTCTCACGGCTCGTATATGAGGATGGGGCAGTTGGTATTCGGTATTTGTCGAAATATGGCCACGACCTTGAAAACTGGGCATTCTTCGAGCCTGTGATGATCTCCTCACAACGAACAGAGGCGCTGAAAGAAGACGATCCCGATCTCGTCTCCGCGCTCACTCTTTTAAAGTTGACTCTTTAAGATCGCGAATCGCGAAGGCCGTAATCCGTCCCGCATGCCAGTGCCCCTTGCGACGTAAACCCATCCTTACTTACTAATCAGAAAAATGAGGTGTCTGATGCCCTCGATAAGGGCCGCTCCCAGCCAGAATGGCTTCAGTTACGATGACTAAGGGCTGCCTTCGACGCTTCTGGCGTTTTCTGGTCAAGATGGTCTGCTCCTTAAACCTTCAAAAAGCAAACCCACTTAATTGGCTTCTTTGAACTCGGGGAAACTGGAGACAGAAACCTGGGGACAGATGACACGTTTCTACCCACAATCCAGTCCCGCGCCTCGCGGGACGGCCTGATAATAGCCCGGTACGTTTCCTCGGGCGCGCAACGCGCGCTGAGGAATAAGTGCCGGGTAAGCTAAGAAAAAATCCTTCCTTACGCCGTAGGCCCGGGGTCCCCGGCAAGCCCGGTTTTGGCTTGCTGGGGTGGAGATCAGCGCGCAGCGTTAGCGAAGCGCCATCAAAATAACAAACCAGACCACCATCCCCATCACGCGGAAATCTACGGTGACTGTAACAATCGCATCGAATTTGTCACTATTCAGTACTGGGCAAACGCCTGGATGACTGAAAATTCAAAAACGGAGTGCTGGCAATGACGAGAGATATCGCTCTTCGCGTCGTAATGGTGGCCCTGAGTTGTTCCACGGCCCTTTCCGCCGGTGATTGCCTGAAGGAGTGCCAGCAGCAGCTGAGGGATAAAGTCGCTATCTGTGACAAGCTCTATGAATCCAAGGGAAGTGCCTACTATCACGATACAAGTTGGCACAAGACTTGCCTCGACAATGCCAGGACTGATTTCGATAATTGCAAGTCAACCTGCAAGTAAAAGGCGCGTCCGCAAAAACCACCGCCAGCTCCAACGAACGCACGCCTTTGTCCGCGCGCATCCGCGGCAAATTTTGCTCCTCTATTGGCGCTTCTGGAGTTGCTCAACCACGCCATCGAGATCGGGATAGCCGGCGCCAAAGCTCCTGGTAAACCAGTTTCCGCCGCGCTCGGCGTACGCCCAGCTTCTCAACTTGGTCCGCTCTGGATAATTGCGGCTAACCGACATCAAGCCGAAAACGTTCGCACTTAAGGATCTACGGCCCGCGATGGACGCTGCGGCTAGCGCCGGAAATCTCGAATGCGTTGTCATGAATCATAAAGGGGCCGGTTAATGAAATTGATTGATCGGTTCGATCTCACCCAACACCCGCCCGAGTGATGTGCGCTGGTCGTCATAAAGGCCATTAAATTGAAGTTCTAAAATCGTCCGCTAGGCCGACCTACTTCACTTATCGCCGCAGCCCAAGTTTACGCAGGGTCTTGCCCGCCCCACGCCTTGCCGCCAGAACTCCTGAAGCCAAAAACGGCCACGGATCGGCCCAATTCCACCACGCACAGGACTTTGCGCGCACTATGTGAGAGAAAAATTTCGTCCGGCCAATTGGCCGCTCGCTTTTTGCTTCCTGAAACCAGCTTGCGTAATTGTGATATCCAATCCATGTGGTCAGGTCTTGTTGCAGCGGCGGCGCTGAATCCCCCGCGGACTGTCCGGTCAGATCAAGATAGGCCAGATAGGGAAGGTCCACGCCTGCGTCGGCAAAGAGGCCGTTGTACCAGGGCAGCCGTGTGTTCATCTCAATAAAGTAGTGGCCGCCATCGCGCTGGCGGTACTTGAACTCCAGCGATCCCAGTCCGCGATAGCCCAGCGCCAGCACCAGCTTGCGCCCTTCCGCGGCCAGCGCTTCATTCCGTTCCGTCTGTCCATAACACATGCTGCCGTAGCCGGCGGGATATTGCCGCAGCTTGCGCACCGTGGAGTGCGCCGCTATCTCGCCGCGCGTGTTGACCAGCACGGTGTATTGAAAAACCTGGTCGTCACCGCCCTCGATCAATTCCTGCATCAGCGTGGCGCCTTTCATTTGCGGATGCTTCTCAAAAAAGGCCAGCGCTTCCTGCGCGGTCGCGGCCACCAGTACCTTGGCCGACTCCACCGGAAACCCCGCAGTGTAGCGATGGATTGGCTTCACCAGACAGGGATAGACAAAGTCTCGCGTCACCTGGACCATATCGTCTTCCGCGCGAGTGATATGGGTACGCGGCACCTTCACGCCAGCGCCTTCGCAGAAGCGCACCATGGTCCCCTTGTCCACGATAGTGCTGAACAATTCCGGCGGCGCCCAGTGAAAGAGAAACCGTTGCGCCAGCTTTTGCTGTTGGTTGGAAAGAAAACGCGCATACCAATCCGATGTGGCAAACAGCACGGGCTTGTGCTGGAAGCGCGCGCCCCATTCCAGCATCAGGCGGCACAACACATCGTCATTGGCCACGCTGTCACCGGGATAAGCGCGCGGCTGGCCGGGATCGTCAGGAAAAATAAAGCATTCACGGCAATAACGCGAATAGCGCAGTGGATCACCCAGGCGGTCATTCAGCGCATAGACCGGGACTCCATGCCGTCCCACGCTGCGCGTGATGCCGTAAGCGGAAACATCCAGGCCCTCAACAAACACCGGTGGAATGTCATGACGCATGGCTATTTATGCATCCGCGCCTGGGTCTTTGTCACTGCCTTGCGGCTTTGACATTAACTCCAGCGGCGCATTTTCATCTTCCGGCCGTCCCATCCACGCACGGATTTTTGCCCGCGCGGACACCCGCAGAAAGTACAGCAGCCTTCCGTACCATGTCCGCTTAAAAATAAAAATGCGGTAGTTTGCCCGCCGGGCTGAGGCCCAACGGCCCTCGTCCCATGTGGCTGGTCCCACGAAATCAAACTCGCGCAATCCCCGCCGCGGCGTCTCATTCAGGATTTCATTTACCAGGAGCTGGCCCGGGCCTTGCCGCCGGTAGGCCTCGTCATAGCCGGCCTTCGCCAGAAAATATCTGCCTCGCAGATTAAAACCAAAATGCGCGGCAATCGGTTTTTCATCCAGCTCAAGAAAATCCAGCGAGAGATAGCCATCGCGCGCCGCCGCCTGTGCCACCAGGTCATAAAACTGCCGTGTCCGCGTATCGCACTTGATCGCCGTTCCCTCCGCGCCTTTCCATCCGGAAGCCTCAAGATCGTAAAACCTTTCCAGCACCGCCGGATCAGCAACACCAAAGTATTGGCTGGCCAGCGTTCCCTGCTCTTCCAATTGACGGTGCGCGCGGCGCAGGTGGGAACGAAACTTGGGCCGTGTTTCCGCAAGCCACGGCGGCTGAACTTTTGGACCCGACGATGGTGCGCCAATAGGCAAATAAAGTGTCTGTGAAGTGCGCTTACGCGCCGTGGGATATCCATCCGCGCGGGCCAGCGTAATCAGGCGGTCAAGTCCGCTGCCGTCCAGTACATTGGCAACGTCAATCATGTCCCAACGCGGCAGGTCTTTCACCGCCCGCCAGATTTGCCGCAGTGCCGCTTCACCTTCTTCTCCCGGACAGACGGTCAGGCTGGCGCGCAATGAGTGTACGTTGGCGGGAATCGCGAGCTTGCGCATGGGAAGACCGAAGGCGACGATCCTGTGCCGCACCAGCGGAAAAATTCCCCGCAGCCTGGCGCCTGCCCACGCAGAGATCATGATGACTTCAGCCTGTGGCTCAAATGCCTGCAGATATGCCTGCGCCCATTCAGGACGGTAAAAGACCTCTTCATCGCCCGATTCATCGCAGAGCCGCCGCCACGCGCCGGCGATCTGCTCCACCAGTTCCGCGCCGCCGGTCTGCACACGCACGTCAAGCTTTGTTCCCGTAGTTTTTTGTCCGTTTGCCGCCATCATTCAGCTTGCTCTTCATGAAATCTAACAGAGTCAGACGGGCAAGTGGTAAGCACCTTGGTAACAACAGGAGTATGCGCTGTTACCGCGATTTTGCGCCCTGCTGAAGCAGCCACTGCTCCATGTTTGCGCCCTGCGCTTGTTTGAAATCAATGCAGTTTGTCATCCGTTCCAGGCTTTGTTGCAATGCGCGTTCAGCGCCCGGCGCACGATGGCTGGTGAAAAACTGCCTGACCTCTTCACGCATGGGCACGGAACAGAAGCTGCCCAGTGCGGAAACAGCGCCGCGGCCGCCAAAGGTTGTGACTTTCTCCGCCAGCGCGTCCCAGTGGGATTTCAGGTAGTCCCAGGCAATCTCGCGCGCGGGTGATTCAGCCAGCAACGCGGGAAAGAGCCGGACATAATCCTGCTGGCGCACTTTGCCCTCATCCACTAAGGCAAGCGTGCGCCTGGCCAGTTCCGGTTGGCGGAAGGAGGTGAGCGCAAAAAGATAGTGGTAGTATTCATCGGTGCTGCGGGCATGGGCCATTGAAGAATTGAACTGATCGTAAAGAGCGGCATCCCCGTTCTCCGCCGCCACGGCAAGCGCGGGGCCAACGATTGTGCCTTCAACCGAGCTTGGGTCCTTTAGATACGCCCGTGTAAGTGTTTGTGCCGCGGCAACTGCATCAGGATCGACCGCGCCGCCCAGAATCCCCAACAGGCTTGCGCGCAGGGCTTTTTGTTCGTCGCTGTCTGTCGCAGCGGCGTTCCAGCCGACTTCTTTGGCCAGTGGCGCAAATTGCTGGCGCACAAACTCCTGATATTCCTTTTGTTTTTGCTCCGGCACCAGTGACCGGGCAATCGTATCCATATGGTCGGCGACGAAATCCACCACCAGACGGTTGCGCTCTGCCCGCAGCTCCCGCGCAACGTCCAGAAAGACGCCCACAGGTTCCTTGCCCGCACGCGTCATGGCCCATGTATCTTCGATCAGAGCGATGCGTTCCGGCACCATCAGCTCTTTTTCCGCGGCGGAAGCCACGCTCATGAGGTTTTTTGTGTCCTGATAAAACACGCGGTAGTAGCCCTTGGAACTGCGATTGGCCAACAGCCATGCGGGACAAGCATGCAACGTCATGCTCTGGCTGCGAGCGTTGGCAAGAAAACAGGCAGGACCCGTATTCTGCGCGCCGTGGATGCAGACTGGAATTGACCAGATCTGGTCTTGCCTGGTCCCTGAAGACGCGCCTAGCAGGAAGCGCTGTTGCGCCAGTTGCAGTGTCTCTTTGCTGCCGGTACAGCTTCGGCCCACAGTCAGCAGCGGCACTCCTGGCTGCATCACAAAGGTCGGCATGATCTTGTCGATGGGCATTCCTGAGGCTTTGGTTTCAGCTTCCCAGAAATCCGCCGACGTGGCATTGCCGTTGGCATGGGCCTGAAGATAGGCGTTCACGCCTTTACGAAATACCTCCGGCCCCAGATATGACTCCAGCATGCCCAGTACCGCCGCGCCTTTTTCATAGGTAATGCCGTCAAACATCTCTTTGATCTCAGCCGACGTTTTCGGATCGCCATGAATCGCCCGCGCCGTGCTTAGCGAGTCCTGACCGATCACCTGCTGTGCCGTCGCTGCCTCGTCATCTTCCAGATGCCATTCCGGATGCCACGCCATGATCGGTTTGCGCTCCATCCAACTGGCAAAGCCTTCATTCAGCCAGATGTCGTCCCACCAGGCCGCGGTCACCAGATCGCCAAACCACTGGTGCGCAATTTCATGCGCCACCACCGTGGCGTGTCCGCGCCTGCTGAAGACCGAGGCGGTCTTTTCATCCATCAGCAGCGCCGTATCGCGATAGAAGATGGAAGCCGTGTTCTCCATGCCGCCCCACTCGTAGTCAGGGATGGCCAGCATGTCCAGTTTTTCAAAAGGGTATTTGATGCCATACCACTGGTTATAGAAGTGGATGGATTGGGCCGCGGCCTCCAGCGCGAACTGCCCGAATTGTTTTTTGTCCGGCTCGGCACATACACGGATGGGCGTGCCGTCCACCGTGCGCTCCAGGCATTGCCAATCGCCAATGGCCAGCGCCACCAGATAAGTGGACATTTTGGGCGAAGTGGAAAACGTGAGTTTGTGCCGCGATTGTCCTGCAACCGGCTCGTCCTTGACGATGCGCCCGTTGGAAAT
>DATBCN010000051.1:0-2197 GCA_036270475.1 Candidatus Angelobacter sp.
TAAAGTTCTGGAGGTACCGGGTGGAAAATTCTCTCGCTGGGTAAAAAGTTCTAACGTTTCCCGGCGGACAAGGGGTGTGCCGCCTTGCAACATACAGTGGGCAAAAATTGACACGTCCTGGGCTGTGGAAAAGCAGCCGGCATGACCAGCAACTCCGCCCATGACGGAAGCGTTTTCATCATTGACCTCGCCCTGAATGAGACGATGGCGGAATGCCGGGTCATCTTCCGTGGGAGGAATTAAAGGCTGCAAATCCTGCGGCGGGTTGAACAGGGTTTGCCGGAGATTAAGCTGGGCAAAGATTTCCCGGCGGCAGAACTGGTCCAGGGGTTCATGGGTGAGACGCTCCAGGGCTTCACCCAGAAGAATGAAGCCGATATCACTATATTCAGCCCGTGTACCCGGCGCAGCGGTGAGCGGGACCTGGAGAGCTTGATTGAGCAGCTCGGCTTTGGTGTGGGCCGTGCGGAAGAGTTTTACGTAGGCGGGCAAGCCGGATGAATGCGCCAAGAGCATTCGCATGGTGACTTGGCGGCGAAGGGCATCCTGTTCTGCGCTACCGGTGGCCGCAAATTGGGGAAAGATCTCTACCAGCGGTTGGTCCAGCATAAATTGGCCACGCTCGTGCAAGATCATGCAGGCGGTAGTCGTGGCAACGACCTTGGTGACAGAAGCCAGATCGTAGATGGCATCCGCCTTGACGGCGGGAGAATCGGACGCATAGGTGAAACGCCCGAAGCCTTCCAGTGCAACGAGCTTGCCCTGATGCGCAACGGCAACGGCGGCTCCGGGAAATGCCCGCTGCCCGATGCCCGCACGCAGGACATGAAAGGCGCGCTGAAACTGTTTGCCCTGGCTGGTGAAGGCATGGGACAAGGGCGGTAAAGCCTGGTGATTGGTACTTTGGTGCAGAAGATTTCCTCGTGTTGCTTTTGTTTTCGGTTTATAACACACTCAGTTTACAGATGACATTCCCACGCAAAGCCCTGGGCCTGATTTCCATAATCTTTTTGCTGATGCAGAGTCTTTCTGCAGCGCCGGCCGGGCGCACGCAGAAGAAAAAGAAGCCTGCGCCGCTCACCGTAAAAGAGACGGCCAACTTTTCTCCCGTCGACACGCTGGTGCAGGAGCAAATCAACGACCAGGCGATTACCGGCGCGGTGCTGCTGGTGGGGCATGATGGACGCATCGTCCACCAGAAAGCTTTTGGTTTGCGGGCGACCTCGCCGCGTCCGGAGCAGGCGACAGTGGACACGGTCTTTGATTTGGCGTCGCTGACCAAGGTTGTGGCCACCACGCCGAGCGTGATGCGCATGGTCCAGTACGGGCAGGTCAGGCTGGACGAGCCGGTGGCGCACTACATTCCCGATTTTGGCATGAACGGAAAAGACGCGGTCACGGTGCGCCAACTGCTGACGCACTATTCCGGACTGCGGCCGGACGTGGACCTGAATCCGCCATGGGAAGGCCGCGACGCCGCGTTCCGGCTGGCCCATGAAGAGAAGTTGCAGTCGCCGCAGGGCTCGCTCTTTGTTTATAGCGATACGAATTTTATTGTCCTGGGCGAACTGGTGCAGCGGCTCTCCGGACTGACCCTGGACAAGTATTCCGAGGTCCACATCTTCCAGCCACTGGGAATGAAGCACACACGCTTCCTGCCGCCGCCACAGTGGAGAAGCAAAATTGCCGAGACCTTTGCTCCGGACAGGAAGCAGATCCTGCGCGGGACGGTGCATGATCCCCGGGCAGAACGCATGGGAGGCGTGGCTGGACACGCGGGCCTGTTCTCTACGGCGGGCGATCTGGCGCTATATGCCCAGGCGCTAATCAGCCGGACAACGATCCTGGATGGCGACATTATTGAAAAGATGACCACGCCGCAGCAGCCTCCGAATGCCACCGAGGTGCGCGGACTGGGCTGGGACATTGATTCGTCTTTTTCGTCGAACCGGGGCGCGCTGCTGCCGGTGGGATCATTTGGGCACACTGGATATACCGGTACGTCACTGTGGATTGATCCTTATACGAATACGTATGTGATCCTGCTGACGAATTCCGTTCTGCCGCGGCAAGGGCCGGCGATTATTTCTCTCCGGGCGCGCGTGGCCACGGCGGTGGCGGCGCTGCTGCATCTGGACGTGACCTCCGCTGACAGAGCAAGAATGCTGGCCATCACCGGGTATAACGAAGCATCGAC
>DATBCN010000052.1:0-1617 GCA_036270475.1 Candidatus Angelobacter sp.
GCAAGGTGCGGCAGCTCGTAAAAATGTGGTTGCTGGAACGCGATTCACAATCTGATTGAATGTGGAACGCTATTGCGGTTAGAAAAAGCCTGTTCGGTAGCGGGAAGGACGAAGCGGAATCGCCGCACGTTCAAGCAATCCGGCTCCCAATCAGAAGAGGCTATGCCCCGGCATTTAACGTATAGGGGGAAAAAAAAACATTTCAAAAGGACAGGGTAGTGTCTCAAATGACGTGGAATGCCAGGATTGCTGTTTCACGATTTGCGCCGAACCGCAGCGCGAAACTTGCGCAGGGCTGGCGTTCCTGAAACTGTGATCATGAAGATCGGTGAGTGGCGAACCTGTAGCGTGTTTGAGCGTTACGCGATTGTCATCAGAACCGATATCACCGACGCAATGTTGCGTTTGCAGCAGAGCGGAAAAGCCAACGATCCACAGACCGGTCACATTATTGGTCACAGTGACATTCCCACCGAAAAGGGAGCCATCCCGCGAAGTGTGAATTAACCCTTCCGCATCAGTTGCTTATGGTGCCGAGAGGGGGACTCGAACCCCCACGAGCCGTTTAAGCCCTGCGGATTTTAAGTCCGCTGCGTCTGCCAGTTCCGCCATCCCGGCCTGGGATGGATTCATTTTATATGGCGTTGCTTCATTCCGCGAAGTCCAGGCATCCATCCTTTACAATCGAACAGGAACCCGAAGAAAGCAGATTTTGTGCAACCAGCGGGGCCGCTGTGCGTCCAATGAGTCTATGCAGATCGTGGAGAGCCAAACTTTGGAAACCGAGTGTCTGCCATTTTCCAGCATTCCCCACACAGCCCGTTTGTTTAGCGACTATCTCCACGACTTTGAGCGGGTAAAACAGTTTTATGCGCGTCCACCGCTGGGCCAGGATTGGTGGGCGGAAGAGGCGCCGAAGATACAGTATCCGGCAGAGCGGCGGCAGGCCGTAACGGCAATTCTTGAACGGCAGAACCGCGAGTTTGGCGCGGGAGAAAAAGTTCTGGCCAACATCCAGCGGCTGCGCCAGGGCGCTCCGGCGGTGGTTACGGGACAGCAGGTTGGCCTGTTTGGCGGGCCAATGTTTTGCCTTTTGAAAGCGCTGACCGCGGTGATTATGGCGGAGAAAGCCGGCGCCGTGCCGGTCTTTTGGCTGGCCACCGAAGACCATGACCTGGAAGAGGTAAACACGATCAATCTTCCGGCGGGCGATCACCTGCAGAAATTTACAGTAAACGTGCCGCATCGCGAAAGCGCCCCAGTGGGAACGATTGAATTTACCGACGAGATCACGGCTGCCGTGTTGCAGATTGAAGGAATCTTTGGCCGGTCAGAGATCAGCGAGTTGCTGGCGGCAAGCTATCGCAAAGGCGAGACATTTGGAACGGCTTTCGCCAAGCTCTACGCCGATGTGTTTTCTGAGCTGGGCGTGGTCTTTCTGAATCCGCTGGATCGAGAGCTGCACGCCATTGCCCGGCCGGTATTTCGCGGAGCACTGGAGAAATCCGAAGAGATCAATCAAGGCTTGCTGGAGCGAACAAAAGAACTGGAAGCAGCGGGATATCACGTACAGGTGAAGGTCACACCCTCACATACGCTGTGTTTTTATTTTGAAGA
>DATBCN010000053.1:0-6731 GCA_036270475.1 Candidatus Angelobacter sp.
GGCGTTCCCGGGTAATCGTCTCGCCGCTGTCTTTCACCGTGGTTTCCGTTTCGCGCAGCAGAACAACAGCGTTCACGTCGTCGGGATATGTCTTGGCGGGCTGCTGCGTAGCGCTACGCAGCCAGTCCGGCACGCCCGCGCTTGCCGTGGCCGGAAGCAACACAGCCAGCAGAAGAAATAGAATTGCATTAGTTGGCTTTTTGCGCATTGGTACTGCCCCCCGTGAGAACCGCTTGCTGTTCATCTCCGGCGCGGACTTTACCGAAGAAATCCTTGACTTCCGGATACAACTCCAGACGGAAGAAAATACCGTTCACCCGCAGAAGGCGCTGCGTTACCAGTTGCTTGCCATCAAACTGCACTACATTCTGGTACGTCGCGAAACCGATACTCGCAGTCTGATCCTGTGGCGTGGTCTCAATACGATAGCCATCTGGAATTTTGATATTGATCCGGTCTAATTCAGAAAACGCATAGGGGAAGTAAACCGGGAACTTGCGTTCCGAGTGCTTAAAAGCATCCATCTGTTTGGCCTGGAACAAATAGGCAGGCACCAGAAGGCGTTTGCCGGCGGACGAAGCGTAACCGGACAGCTCAACGTCAAACACCGCAGTCAGCGGTCCGTCACTGGCGGTCCAGCCCTCGGTCTTCACCAGTTTGGCAATGGCCCCACTGGGCAGCCATGTCTCCATTTCGTCTTCCAGGTCTTTTTTCTTCCCGGCTTCGTCGGTATTCATCTCGTCCAGACGGTGCTCCAGGCCTTCGCCACCCTCATATGTAACGGTAATGGCGCCTTTCAAATTACCGTTTCCGTCCAGGGCCATGTCCGCGGTGCGCCGCATGGTGGCTTTGTCATAGGGAGCGGACGGGGCGGTCACAAAAGTCCCGCCCTTTTTGTCCAGTTTCAGGCCGGCGGCAGAGGTCCGAATCCAGCGCAGATCGCCAAACTGACAGAATCGAGTTCCGGGATCAAGATAAATGTCCTTGCCGGCCACGCTCACCAGGGCAATCTCGGTATCGAGCTGCCGTTTGGAGAGCAGCCCCTTGTCGAAAAACTTGTCCTTTCGGTTGCTCACGCGGACAATGGAAGCGTCAAAGCCGGCGGCCCGGGCCAGTGCCACAAAAAACCGGGTAATATCGTCACGATAGCCGACGCCGCGCGCCAGCACGTCACCAGCGTTCTGGTTCGCCTTCAAGTTTTCTTTCTTCTGTTCTTCCGCGGACCGTTCACGCTCATAGCTCAGGTTCCTGATTTCCTGGGCACGGGCATAGAGCTTGCGCAGTTTCTGCTCAGGATCAGTCTCCGTCCCAATGGCCTGGACCGCAGCCTGGGCAATCTCCTTGCGCGACCCGATGAAATGGTCCACATCATCATTCCATTTGCGTCCCGCCTCTTGCCAGAACTTCTCAGCGGTTGAGGCGTCCGGACCGACATAAAAGAAGCGCATTTGCGGCTTGAAATCTTCTTCCGGAGGCATATAACCTTCCGCCTCAAAGGCCGCCATATTCTCAACATCCAGCTCATAGCCCCCGCCCTTTTGCACCGCCTTTACGTTGTTGGGCATGTGGGAGGACAATGCAGCCACCTGGTACCCGACGTGAAAGCCTTCCAGCGGGCCGGAATAGGGCTTCATGCGGAAGCTTTCCTTGACCGTGTAAAGCTCATGCTGGATGGTCCAGGAATTGTCGAGAAATATTCCCTGCGTGTCTACTTTGTACTTGTATTCAATGATGCTGCCTACCGTAACGTCCGGCATGGTAAAAGCCTTGGCCAGAATCTTGATGCCGCGTCCCTTGATAAGGGTCTTCTCAAAGGGCTTGCCGGCAAACTCAATGATCTTTCCGTCCGGATGAATGGTGCGGGCCTTCAGGCCAGAAATGGAGCATTCCGGTGGGACCACGATCTCAACGTCAGCATGGCGATTTCCCTTTTCATTCAGCACTTTAATGCGCTGATAGAAAAATTCGGTTTGTTCCTGGTCATTGATAAAGTCCGCAAAATAAAGCTGGACCGCGTCAGCGCCGGGACTCCCGGGGACCTGTTTGATCTCCAGGTCTTTCGGGGTAATGGGAAGCCAGTCTTCTTTCTGGGCCAAAGCCGGCAAAACAGAGGCTGCGAACAGAGCTAATGACAGGAACAGCCGTATAGATTTCACGTCAGAAACACCTCGGCACTGGATCAAGGGGGTTAGTTGGGCAAACTATATACCAACATGGTGAATCTTTCCAGAGTCTCTCAAAAGGCCTAGTTTGCCATACAGGTGAAGAGATAACTGGCCATTGGCTGGGGGCAGTTAGACTATAGCAGAACCAGATGGAAAATCCAGGGTTTCCGCATGCCGGATGCGGAGATATTTGCAGATTGTTAGTGATGCAAAAAATTGGCGCTGCCAGGAAAAATCGGCTGGCAAAAATAGCCAGCCGATGAACAGGGTGATTGAACTGAAAAACTACTTTGGCGGTTGCTGCGCCGGAGCGTTGGTTTCCTGCAGAGCGGTTTTGTTGGGCATGATTCCCGGAACGGTTGGCTGGGTGGTAATCTGCCCGGTAACAGCTTCATCAAGCTTGATGTTGTTGCGATCGAGCGTTTGCGCGGTATCGCGGTCCAACTGCACTTTGGATTTAGCGTAGTTCGTCATGGCGGCGACCAACGCAGATTCCGAAGCAGCGAGGTCGCGTTCATCCTGCAATACGGCCAGATAGGTTGAAGCGCCAAGATTGTATTTCTTCTGCTCGGCGTCAAGGGTTTGCGCGGACAGCTCACGGGCCTTTTGCGCCGCGGCCACGCGGGCGCGATTTTGTTCCACGGTAAAAGCGTCATTGCGGACGGTAAAACCAATCTGGTTTTCCAGCGACTTCAAAGCCAACTGGGACTGCCTGAACTCCAGGCGGGAGCGAATTTGCGTTGCCTGTGCCGCGCGATTGCCTAAAGGAATCTGAATGTTAATGGCCACTCCTTTGTCAGGCGCGGTGGAGTTGAACAGATTGCCGAAAGCGTCTGTAAACCCCGTTGTAGCAATACTCCCCACGGGGATGCAACCCGTGGTGGCGGGATTCTGGGCGCCCACGCAAGTCGCCAAAGGGTTTTGCACGCCTGCAATCGCAGATGAACCGTAAAAGCCGACTAGATCAATCACCGGCAGCAGTCCGTTATTTGTGCCTTTGATGTTGATGGCGCTGTTTTTCAAATTGATCTGCTGCTGATTGTAGTCAGGACGATGCGCCATGGCCAGTTGAATGAGTTCGTCAACAGGCGGCAAGTTTTCCTGGGCGGGGACCTGGATGGTGTCGGTGGGAATTACTTCAGCTTGAACGAGCGGTGAATTCCCTGACAGGCTGCGCGTAAGTGCATTCTTGATGACCAATTGCTGCAACTGAAGGTTGGTCCGGGAGATGATCAGGTCTTGTTCCGCCGTGGCGACCGTGCTTTGCGCTCGCACTACGTCCAATGGGGCCAGCGTGCCGATCTCCACCTGCTTCTGGTTATCAGAGAGTGTTTTCTGCGCCAGCCCAAGAGAACGCTCTTTTACCTTGAAATCCTCATAGGCATTCACCAAGTCCCAATAAATGTTCTGGATTTGGCTTACGGTAACAATCACCTGCTGACGGAAACCTTCTTCAGTGATCTTCTTATTGTTCTTAGCCTGGCGAATCAAACGGGTGTTGAGCGAAGGGCCAAATCCCTGCAAAAGATGCTGCCGGACCTGTGCCTTGAAGCTGGATTGCAGGTTTGGATTAGTGGAGGATCGCGGGCTGTTTGAGGTAAAACGCTGGTTGTTAAACCCAACGCTGAGGCTGGTTCCAGGAGAAAAGCCCTGGGAATAGCTGATATCGCCAGTCGTCGTATTTTGATTCAAAACGTTGGTGCCGGCCGTTACCGAGTTTGACAGTGGGAAAATCGCGCGCTCAAAACTGAGAGTCCCGCTCAACACTGGATCAAAACTATCCGGCTGGGGACCAGCGCCGCTGGTGCTTCCTACAAAACCTCCAGCGCCTACGCCGGCTCCTCCAGAGCCTGCTGTTGTGCCGCCGGCGCCGGCGCCCACAACACCAGAACCTACGCCGCCAACGCCTCCTCCGGGAGTATTTTGAACAACGCCGGTATTTGTGCCGAGAAACGACTGCCCAGCCTTGGTGCGTAAAATATCCGTATCAGCGATTGGCAAATTGTAGCGCGCAACGGCGATATCCAGGTTGTCCGCCAGGGCAATGGCGATTGCGTCATTCATCGACAGCAGCAGCTTGCCGTTCTGGATCAACTGTTCGATTTTTGGCGCGTTCGTAAACGACGGCGGGGGGACATCGCGCGGGACATAGCGCGCAAACGGATTGGGCAGCAGCGGCGTCGGCCTGGAGTAATCCACATGCGTTGGCTGGGGCAAAGTTTTGGGCTCAGGAGCGTTCGATACGGGCGCGCCTGCCTGGCTTGCACTTTGCGCCGGCTGCATTTGCATGCCGGTATTGGCCTGTTGCGCCGCCAACGGCAAAGCCCAAAGACAGACTACAGCGGCAATCTTCCTGATGAAATCCTTGCGGATAAGAGCTGCGGACATTCTTCTTCTCCAATTTTTGCGTAACTTATTGATTAAATACCTTATTGAGACTGCATTTCCCTGGTTCCGTCACCTTCGCCCACGTTGAAGATACGCGGGAATGGCCTCTGTGGTTCCAGAATCGAACGCTCTCTGTGGCGGAAACCCGATAGTATATCGGCTCAGCACCGCTTTCTGGCGTTAAAAAGTGTCAGGTACTGACTTTTGCCCCGTAATCTTAAACTCACACTCTCGTATGACGGCCATGACTTCGCCGGATGGCAAGTCCAACCTGACCGTGTGTCCGTTCAAGGGACACTGGTGTCCGCTTTCGAACACCTGACCGGAGAAAAAACGCTCCCACAAGGCTCCGGGCGGACCGACGCCGGCGTCCACGCGCTGGCACAAACCGCCAGCGTAACGATTCAATCCCCGATTCCCGCAGCCAATCTGGTACGCGCCTTAAATGACGTGCTTCCACGCTCCATCCGCGTGCTTTCCGTCGACGAAATGCCGCCGGACTTCCACGCCCGCCATTCCGCCACCGCCAAAACCTACCGCTACCACATCTTCCGTGGAGCAATTTGTTCTCCATTCCAGGCGCGCTATGTCTATCACCACCCCTATCCGCTCGATGAATCCCATATGATCGCCGCCGCCCACCTGCTGGAAGGCGAACATGACTTCACCAGCTTTGCCGCCGTTGATCCCGAACGCAACAAAAGAAACGATCTGGATGCCAATGGTCTGGATGCCAATAAAGATCCATCAGCTAATAAAGGCTGCAATCCAAACCGCAATTCAGAGCACGATCTGGACCGCACCGCAGACCGCGATCCAGAACGAGTGAAGGCCGGCAACATCCGCACCATCTTTCGTTCCGAATGGCAGCGCCACGGCGACGAACTCGTCTATACCGTTCGCGGCAACGGATTTCTCCACCACATGGTGCGCAACCTTGTGGGAACATTTCTTATGGTGGGCAAAGGCACACTCAGAACACAGGACGTCCGACGCATCCTTGACCTTCGTGACCGCTCCGCTGCCGCCGCAACCGCCCCCGCCAGCGGATTGTTTCTGGTGAGCGTGGAGTATTGAGACAGATCGGGTCATCGGATAATCCGGTAATCGGGACATCGGAAGAACAAAAGCTCAAGTGTTTCCTTGGTTTCCGATTCCCCGCTGTCGTGCGATTTCCCGATTTCCCGATCTCTATCAGCGTTCATCCGCGTAAATCCGCGGTAAGTTTGCTTTTTCAATTTCGGCGATTTTGGCAATCATGGCAATTTTGGCAATTGACTCCTCAGCTCCAGCACCTCCAGCGGACACTCAGGCCAGTTATGTCGCCAGCAGATAATCAGATCGCATCCTTTCACGTCGTGCATGTGCTTCAGAAAGTTGCGGCTCTCGTGTTCAAACTCAATCCGCACCAACTGGCACATGTCTTCGCCCACCCGGCGCATTGCCTCGCAATCAGGAAACTCGGGTTGCAGCCTGTGTACGACATAGCCTAGCTGCGGCGCCATCCATCCAAACAGAAACACTACGCCCATCTCATTCACCGGCGCGTAAGCCAATGGCCCCGGCCACATCGGAGGCCCATAGGTTGGCCCCGCGGTTGGCCCTGCCGTTCGCGCCCTCTCCCGCCAGTCCGCCATCATCTTTTGCCTCGCGGTCGGTGCCTCCCGCCGTAACATCCATTGCGCATCCTGGTCGCCGCCCTTCATTCTCGCCAGCTCCATCTCCGCCTTCCACTCTTCCGCCAGTCCGCGGCCTTCCGCAAACTGTGTCAACCCATATGCCACCTGCCGCCAGCTCCCAAAACAACGGACCAGCGGTTTGCAACTGAACTTGCTCATCGCTTCGTACTCGCTCATGCTCGGCGCTTTTCCTACCTTCCGCACCACGCCTGCCCAATCCACAAACAATTGTTCCAGCGGCACTCTCTGTCCGCTGATGATCTCTCTTTCCAGGTTGCACTCGCGTAGCGCTTGCGTAAACGAGCCAAACTCCGCTCGGATCTGCCGGCGCGAGACCTGTCCCATCTTCATCACTTCTAATATGCTCGGCGTGCGTCCCAGTTTTTCCGCGCAGCCCATGATCGATTCACTGATCTCCTGTTTCGTCATGCTCTTTTCTCCTGAATTTGTGGCACAGGCACTCCTGCCTGTGACGCTTAATTTGGATATTCAAAAAAAG
>DATBCN010000054.1:0-1523 GCA_036270475.1 Candidatus Angelobacter sp.
AGGTCCTGGGCGCGGGCGAGATCAAAGACCTGAAGTCTCAGGGTCTTGAAAACGCTGATGCCACCGATCTTGGCGATTACGTCGCCAGCCGGCAATCGCCGTCCATGGTCGCTTTCCGCTTCCGCTCCGGAGACGCCAAAGTCCTGCGTGCCCTGGCCGTGGATGTTGCGCGATATGCGCAACAGGCCGTGCTCATGGCCAATATTGAGGAGGCGCGTTATCGTGTGCTGCTCAGCAAGGAAGGCAAGAGCCTGGTGCAGGCGCAATATGCCATTCGCAACAACTCACGTAACTTCCTTAAGATCACGCTGCCCGCGGGCGCGGCCCTATGGAGCGCGTCTCTGGCGGGCAAGCCGGTGCGTCCCGGCCAGGCCCCGGATGGCAGCCTGCTCCTGCCGCTGGAAAAATCACGCGCCGGAGAGGAATCCCCAGCATTTGTGCTGGAGATCTTTTATCTGGTCCGCCTGACAGCCTGGTCGGACAAGGGCAAGGCCACGCTGGCGCTGCCCGCGCTCGATCTGCCGGTATCGCGCACTGGATTGTTGCTCTATCATCCACCGCTGTTCAAGCTGGCCGCTGAGCCCGGCGCTTTTCGCGTGGAGACGTATGAATCGCCCACGTCTGCGGCTTTCCGTAGCTTCGATGTAGGAAGCGGGTCTGCGATCGATTTGGAATATGGCAGGAACGCGGGATCGATCGTCAACACCAAAGGCGGTGCTGGATTCTCCGTCAACGGCCTCTCCGGGCGCAACAATGATCGATCGATAGACGGCCAGAACAACAATGACAAGGCCACTAACCAGCCCCAATCCTCAACACAGGCCCTGGTGGATAACTTCAAGACCAAATCGCTCGGCGGACGCGGCGCAAAAGTGCTGCCCATCCGTCCATCGTTTCCGGCGTTCGGTCCGTCGATATTCCTTGTCGCTGAGCTGACGGCGGAAAATCACGCTCCGGCCCTTGCATTCAACTATCAGCGCGACAAGAAGGATGGTGGCAAATGAAAAAGCTATTAGCAATTCTCATGATGTTTTCCATGTACGCAATGGGCGCTGAAAATACCGCCCTTCCGCTGCCCACCACCGGCAATGTCACGCTCACACTGGCCGAATACAACCGGCTGGTTGAATTGGCCTCCAAATCGTCCAAGCACCATGAGACGCCGCCAATGCCGTATGCCATCAAGCACGCGGAGATGAAGTTGCATGTAGCCAACCAGACCGTGTTGGGCACAGTGCAACTGGATGGCGAAGTGTTCAGTAAGGGCGCGGCCAAAGTGCCGCTGACCAGCGGCCTCACAATCCTTAACGCGCGACAGGAAGGCAAGAGTCTGCCGCTGGAACAGGAAGGCTCGACCTCAACAGCGATTCTGCCCGGAGCATCGGAGTTTTCTGTCGCTTTGGAAACCGGAATGCAGCTTGCCATTGAGGCTGGACGCGCTTCGTTCAGCTTGCCGGTGCCCGCTGCCGGCAGCGTCCGCCTCTCACTGGTGATTCCCGGCGACCACAACATCGTGCGCATCA
>DATBCN010000055.1:0-48579 GCA_036270475.1 Candidatus Angelobacter sp.
CTGCAGTGGTTCGGAAGGTGGCAGAGCAACGGCATGCTGGAGCTCGAGACCCGCCAATTTGACACCATTGAATTGGATGCCGAGGAACTGGAAGCACTTTTACAATAGCTCACCCTGCGCGCCTAGTTGCGGCCTGCTGATGAATGGAGACCTAATCGATGACGAATGAAATTGCTGGATTACTCTCAAGGCATTTGCGGCGGGCCTGGAGACTGGTGGAGTCATCCACGGCCGGAATGAGCGGAGACCAGATGACCTGGGCTCCGGAAGGAAAATGGTCCTCAGCCAATCTAATAGAACATCTCTCGCTGGGTTTTTTGATTACAGCAAAGGGATGCAGGATGGTGCTGAGACAAGGCGGCCCGGGGCTGCCCAAACCCACGTTGTACCAGCGATGGCTGGCTTTTCGTGTAATCGTGTTGGGCCATTTTCCCATGCGCGTGATTGCTCCCAAAATGGTATGCCCCAGAGGTATAAGCATGGAAGACGCCAAACGCAGCCTTCTGGAGAACATGATAGAGATGGAGCGCATGATGTCGCAGTGCGAGGAAAAATTTGGCAGCAAGATCGAGATACTCTCTCATCCGTATCTTGGCCCGCTTACAATCAGTCAGTGGCATAGGTTTCAGTTGTTCCATGTGCGGCGGCACATGAAACAACTGCATAAACTACGCCAACAGATGATCCAGGCCGCACGAGATAGCGCGAAAGCATCCGCTCGTCCGTCGCCGGCATGAGTGCGCTGCTGACGCCAGATTCGCTCGTTGACCGAGCGGTTATTTGATTCCATCTTGAAGGTGAGAGCTGCCTGATGAGCGACTACGTCAGCCTGGATCGAATCAAAGCGGCCAGCACTGTCATTGATCCGGTATTTCGCGACACGCCCCTCGTTTGGCATGACGAGCTTGATGAACTGACAGGAGCGCGTGTTGTTGTAAAAGTGGAGACGGTAAATCCCATCCGCAGCTTTAAGGGTCGTGGAACTGACCTGTTTGTCCAGCGTCTGCCGTTCAATGGCCAACAGATGGTTGCAGCGTCCGCGGGTAACTTTGGCCAGGGCATGGCTTTTGCCGCGCGCAAAGCAGGCAGATCGCTAACCGTATTTGCGCCGGAGAATGGCAACCCCATGAAGATTACAGCCATGCGCCGTATGGGGGTTGACGTTCGTCTTGCCGGTTTTGATATGGATGAAGCCAAGGAAGTGGCTCGCAGCTACGCAAAAGAGACGAACGCGCTGTTTGTTGAAGATGGCGCTCACCCAGCTTTTGCCGAAGGCGCCGGAACAATTGCCAGGGAGTTAACGGAAGCCGTCAGCCAGATTGATGCCATTGTTGTGCCCCTGGGCAATGGAGCTTTGCTCACGGGAATTGCCGTCTGGATGAAACACTGTGTTCCCCAAGCCAGCGTTTTAGGCGTGGTCGCACAGGGCGCTCCTGCAATGCAGCTCTCATTTGCCCACAAAAAGGTGGTAGAAACTGAACGCGTAAATACCGTTGCTGACGGAATTGCCGTTCGTGTGCCAGTGCCTTTTTCCCTGGATGCAATGCACGGCGTAGTGGATGAAGTCCTGGCGGTGACTGACGAGCAAATGCTGCAAGCAATGCGGCTAGCGCATCGCGTTTTGGGTCTGGTGGTAGAACCTGCCGGTATTGCCGGACTTGCAGCCATTCTGGCGGATAGATCGCGTTTCCGTGGCCAGAGAGTTGCCACAGTATTTGCCGGTGGAAATCTCTCGCCAACGCAGATGCGCAATTGGCTGTTTTGACGGAGTCGCGTTTGCTGAAAATCAATCCCTATATAAATCAATCCCTATATATATTAAGGATGCTGCCGGTCGGCCACATGGGCACGTTTCCCGACGATGGAGTTTCTGGTTAGGTTAATCTTTTCAATCGGTTAAAGCACATAGCGTCTGGGAAATATTCTAAAACGAGGGTCCACGGGCGGACGCTCGAGTCCAGAAATGGATACTTAGCGATACCACGATAAGGTCTGCAAGCGGGTAAGTGTCCTTTTTTCAGCTACTTAATGACAGCCTAAAGCTGGCCAGAGAGATGCTTCTTTTGAGGTATGCGAAAAGGCTTTATCAGGAGACCATACAGTGCATACCCTGAAGCAAGACATCCAATATGCAGTCCGTCAGCTACTAAAAAATCCGTCGTTTGCCATTGTTGCCGTGCTGACATTGGCGCTTGGAATCGGAACGAACACTGCGATTTTTAGTGTTGTGAATGGCTGGCTGCGGCCGCTGCCGGTTCCCGATCCCAATCAAATCATGGTCCTGGCGGCCCAGCAAAAGGGCGACACACTGGGAATCTACTACTTCTCTTATGCGGACCTGGTTGACTTCCGCAAGCAAGCAGATTCTTTCTCGGATCTGTTTGGGTATCAGATTGGATTAGGTGGCTTCAGTGCTGGTGGCAGAGCTGAGCCACTGGTGTATAGCTATGTCACAGGAAATTTCTTTGCTGCTCTGGGAGTACAGCCTGCTGCCGGACGGCTTTTCCTGCCAAATGAGGGAGAGCAGCCAGGTGCAACGCCGATTGTTGTGCTGGGCTATTCCTATTGGCAAAAAAGGTTTGGCGGCGACGCTGGCGTGGTTGGCAAGCAAGTGCGGGTTGACGGAAATGCCGCCGTGGTCGTCGGCATCGCGCCAAAAGGGTTCCATGGCGTTGCTTCCAATGTAGACATGCAAGCCTATCTGCCCTTGAGCATGATGGAGAGCGAGTCACGAGGAAAAGGTTTGTGGACGGACCGAAGTCAGAGAATTATTGCCGTATTGGGCAGGCTAAAACCTGGTTCAAGCCTGTTGCAGGCGCAAAGTGCCGTGAACTTGGTTGCCACTCGTCTGGCCAAGGAATACCCAAAGACAAATGATGGCGTCACGGTCAGCGTGGTGCCGGAAAAACTGGCGCGGCCCATACCGCGGCTTGCCAGCGCCATCCCTTTGATTGCGGGATTGTTTCTGGTTCTGGCCGGTGTGGTTTTGGTGCTGGCTTGTATGAATGTGGCAAACCTGATGCTGGTGCGGGCCACAACCCGGCAGCGTGAAATTTCCTTGCGCATGGCATTGGGCGCTACCCGGTCGCGAGTCGTGCGGCAATTACTCACGGAGAGCATTGTTCTGGCGCTGTTGAGCGCGTTCTCAGGCGTGTTTTTGGGAATGTGGGCGAGCGGCGCCATTGGCTCAATCAACCTTGGGACCAAGCTTCCGTTGGTGCTCGATTTCGGATTTGACTGGCGTGTTTTTGGTTATAGTCTGCTGGCTGCGCTGGTTACCGGAATGATTGTTGGTGCATGGCCGGCATTGCGCGCCGCGCGTGGCGGACTAAGTGCAGGACTGCAGGAAGGCGGGCGCGGAGGCTCCGCCAGCGCGGGCCGCCTGCGTGTACGCAGCTTGCTGGTAGTGGCGCAGGTGGCATGTTCTTTAATGCTGCTGATTGTTGCTGCCCGGTTTCTTCGCAGCCTGGATAAGGCCCAACACATGGCGCTCGGCTTTGAGCCAGACAACGTCATCAATGTAATGCTGGACCCTCATCAGGCTGGTTACGACCCAACGCGCGCGACTGAGTTCTATCGCGAGCTTGAACGTCGCGTGCGGGCCTTGCCCGGAGTGCAATCCACGAGCCAGGCTTTCAGCGTTCCCATGGGGAACTACAATGACGGCAGCCAGGTTTTTGTCGAGGGGCAGCCGTTACCTCCGGGCCAACAGCCGCCCCTGGTGTTTTTCAACCGGATAGGACCTGACTATTTTGAGACTGCCCGGACTCCGCTTCTGCGGGGACGCGCTTTCACTGAGGCGGACAATTTGTCTGTTCCACTGGTGGCGGTTGTGAATCAGTCCATGGCAGATCGATTCTGGCCCAATGAAGACGCATTGGGTAAACGCTTTAGCGCCAAGAGTTCGTCGGGGCCATTTCTCCAGGTAGTGGGAGTGGCCCATGACAGCAAACTCTTCGGCTATTTTTCCGGACCGCTACCTTACTATTATGTTCCCTTCAACCAAAACTTTACTTCCATGCGCATCTTGCAGGTGCGGTCTTCGGTCGTTCCAGAATCTTTGATCACGCAGGTAAAGCAGCAGATTCAGGGCCTTGATCCGGAAATGCCGGTTTCTGATCTGCAGACCATGAGAGAAGCGATGGCCGGAGGAAATGGTTTCCTCGTATTTCGGCTTGGAGCAGCTCTCACCGCAATCATGGGAGTGCTGGGCTTTGTGATCGCGGTGGTGGGAGTTTATGGCGTTGTGTCTTTCGCGGCGGCCCAACGCACGCGGGAAATCGGTGTACGCATGGCGCTGGGAGCAAGTAAGGGCAACATTCTGACCCTGATTCTGGGACAGGGTGTGCGCCTAATCACTACGGGAGTGGTGCTGGGGCTGCTGGCTGCCTTTGCCCTGACGCGCGCAATGACCAATTTATTAGTGGGCATTAGCGCGGCCGATCCAGGTACGTTTATACCGGTAACGTTGGTGTTGTTGATCGTCGCGGTTGGAGCGTGTTATTTGCCAGCGCGACGCGCCATGCGACTGGATCCTGTCGTGGCATTGCGATACGACTAGTCCGGGAACTCTGCAATTCCGCCTTGCGATTTTTGTTGCGTATCACGGTCCAGACCAGTCGAACCTGGCTGCTCTGGGCCGTGTTTTTATTTTAACCGAGTGTATTTCAGATCAGCCTTGATGCCACTTTTGGGCTTCCCGCCGGCAGTAGTTTGCTGACCCAAAACCACGCACGCCGGAATCTTGATCTGTACTTCGCATCCTGCAGTGTCCGTTCTGTTCTGGATCGTCAATCTTCCGCCGTGCGCCTCAATGATCTGACGGCAAAGCACAAGGCCAATTCCGGTGCCGGTTTCCTTGGTGGTGTAGAAAGGCACAAAGAGATTTGAAGCGTCAAGCAGGCCCACGCCCCGGTCGCGCACCCAAAGCTCCAGATCATTCCCCGCGACACTCCAACTCATGCTGACGGCAGGCCCATCGTTAAAGGCGGGCATTCTCTCAATTGGATATTTTGTGATGACCGATTCAGTCCCATTCTTGGCGAGATTGATGAGCACCTGCTCAAGCTGGTCCGGGTCTACATTGATTGCGATATCAGGGCTGGGCAGCACCGTGACTGCGAGCCTTGCTTCCAGGCCGCTCACCCGCTCAGCCATATTTTTCAGGTCGATTGGGCGGCGCGTGGGTGGCGGCAGCTTGGATAGCTGGGCATAGCTTTGCAGAAAACGATTCAGCGCTTCCGCACGCGTGCCAATTACGTCGAGCCCAAGATCAAAGTCCTGATGGACCCTTTCCGGCAGCACGTTCTGTGACAGAATTCTACGCAGAGTGCGGGCCACCGATTTGATGGGAGCCAGAGAATTGTTGATCTCATGACTCAGCACGCGCACCATGCGCTGCCACGCCAGCCTCTCTTCCGCGCGCAACGCTTCTGACGCTTCAGAGAGCATTACCAGGTGGTGTGGGACGCCATTTTGGCGGAAGTGCGTGCGCCGCACGATCCACCGCCTTTCAATGCCATTGGTGAGACGGGAAATCGTTTGCGACGTTGGACCGCCAAGAAGGTCGGCAATGCCTAATTCCCTGGCGTCCTGGTCTGCCAGCTCCTCTTCCCTCTTGCCGAGGAAGGCCGCAGCGGCGCGATTAAATAGTTTCAGCTTCCCATCGAGAGAAAAGGCCAGGATCACGCCTTCGGCTTCCGCAAGGACTTTGCGCAGAAGATTTTCCGCTTCCATCGTTCCCAGGCGCTCTGACTCCAGGGCCTGAGCCAGGTTGTTTATCTCGATTGCCAGGTCGCCCAGCGCGTCGCCAGAGACCGCGCGAGTGGCGCGAAAGGAGAAGTCGTCTTCCTTGAGAGATGCAACCACATTGGAAAGCACGCGGACGGAATTGACCACGCGATTACGCGCGGCAAATCCCAGGCCGAACCACAATAGTACGGAAAATACAGTGCCTTCAATCTTGTGGTCGAGCGAATAAGAGTTGCTCCAAAGCAGAACGAAGCCCAAAATGGCGCAGGGAAGCCCCGTGCCAAGTACAGAAAGAAGCAATCGTCGTTCAAACGGCAGTGAAAACCGCCGCTTACTATTTTTCTTTCTTGACTGCGGAAGGAACATAGAGGCCGTGTTTTTCCATTCGCCGGTAGAATGTTCCCCGGCTCAGTCCCAGCACCTCGGCTGCCTGGCTCACGTTTCCGTTATAGCGGGCCAGTGCCTTGCCGATCAACTGTGCTTCCACTTCTTCCAGGCTCAATTCAGCGAGATTGGCGGTTCGGGCATTGCTGGCAGAGGGAAGGCCCAAATGGTTCACGTCAATCTTCTCATCACGGCACATCAGGACGGCGCGTTCAATCGTGTGGTCCAGCTCCCTGACGTTTCCCGGCCAGTAATACTCCAGCAGTTTTTCCATTGCTTCCGGTGTGAAGCCATCAACCTGCTTGGTGTAGCGCTGGGTATATTTGTGGAGGAAATGTGAGGAGAGCGCGGGTATGTCTTCCCGCCTTTCGCGTAGAGGAGGTAAGGGAATTTCCACCGTATTCAGCCGGAACAACAAGTCTTCGCGGAAGCTTCCGTCGGCGCATGCGGCCTTAAGATTGGCATTGGTGGCGGAAATTACACGCACGCTGACCTTCTGCGTCCGCGATGACCCCACGCGCTCCATTTCGCCGGTTTCAAGCACGCGCAAAAGCCTTGCTTGCTGCCGCATGGGAACGTTGGCAATTTCATCCAGGAACAATGTCCCGCCGTCGGCCATTTCAAAACGGCCAATGCGATCTGTGCGCGCGTCAGTAAAGGCGCCTCTTACATGGCCAAACAGCTCGCTTTCAAAAGTGCCTTCAGGCAGGCCGCCGGTATTCACTGTGATCAGCGGTTTATCCGCGCGGCGTGAAACCGCGTGCAACATCTGTGCGACAACTTCCTTGCCGCTGCCATGTTCGCCGGTAATTAAGACGCTGGCATCAGACGGGCCAATTTGTGCAATCGCTTCGCTGACTGGCCGCATCGCGGGCGCCTGGGCCACAAAGGTGGTGCGGCCCTGGTTCCGCATCAACTGGTTTTCAGCCAACAGCCGCTGCCCTTGCCGCAAGGCCCTGTACAGCTCGGCATGGACCGTAATAGTGGAAACGAGCCGTTCGTCATCCCATGGTTTCTGGACGAAATCGCGGGCGCCGCGGCGCACTGCCGCAACGGCCAGATCAATGGTGCCCCAGGCAGTCATGACGACAATGGGCAACTGGTTGTCAATTTCTCTCACCCGGTCAAGCAGTTCAATGCCCTCCCTGCCTGAAGTGGTGTCACGCGCGTAATTCAGATCAAGCAGCACGGCGTCATATTCCCGCAATGCCAGTGACTCCAGCACCACCTGGGGTGAGCGTACGGTGTCCACTTCAAAATGATGCGATCTGAACAACAATTTCAGCGCATCCAGCACGGCTGGCTGGTCGTCAGCTATCAGGACCCGGTAAGGCTGCTCATTGATACGCATAAGGGTATCGGTGTTGTCGGAGAGGAACGTTACACCAGGCCTTGAAAAGAAGCCGGTTGCGTCCACGAGCGATGGCAGGAAGCTCTCTCTGGTTTCCATCACTCGGCCCTCAGCACTACCATGGGTTCAATTGCTGTTGCGCGTGCAGCGATTACCAGGCTGGTCAAGAAAGCAATTGTTACAAGAAGCAGGGCTGCGGTTGCAAGAATTCCTATGGTAGCGTCGGGCGTATTATAAATTAACGTACCAAGGAATTTAGCCAGAAAAATACTGGCTGCCGAGCCAAGCAGGATGCCAATGGCCACCAGCCCAACCCCCTGTTTTACGATCAAACCTATTACCTGCGGCCTTTTGGCCCCTACAGCTACTCTCATGGCGATCTCCCTGGTACGCAAAATTAGCTGATAACTCAATATTCCATACAAACCCACCGCGGTCAGCAGCAGGGCAAAGGCCCCAAAAGCGCCAATCAATGACACATAAAAACGCGGCCGGGCCAAGGAAGTTGACACAACCTGGGTCAGAGGCCGCAAGGACACTATCGCCAGATCGCGGTCAGCCCCGGTCAAGGCATGACGGAGCGATTCATAAACGTTGGCATATCTGTCAGAGCGGACAACAATCGAGGTTGGAAACAACCGGTTCATGAACGCCGTAATCTGGTCCGGCGCCTGTTTGGGATCAATAAAGACGGTGGGCGGTGGAAGTTTTTCCAGTCCTGTCTGCCGGACATCGGCAACCACCCCAATGACTTCACGCGGAACATCAGAAAACTGGCTGCCCAATTCGCTTCCCATCGCCACCATTTTTCCGAGTGGTGATTGATTGGGCCACCATTGCCGCGCCAGCCCCTCGCTCACGATTGCTACTGGCTTGTTGCCGCGATCATCGCGGTCTGAAAAAAATCTTCCGGCAAGGAGTGGTATACGAAGAGTGCGAAAATAATTGGCACTGACAACTCGAAACTGGGATTCTCCATACGGGCTGCTGTCCTGGACATCGGCGGGATACATGGGTATGCCCAGCCCCTGTTCCAGCGGCAAGCCGTTGATGCTGGCGACCGACTCCACTCCGGGAACATCTTTTAGCTGGGCGATCACTCTGTCCAGGAGCTGCGCCGTGGCTGCGGTTGTTGTATAGCGATCAGGCGCCAGGGAAATCTGCCCCACGGAAACGTTGTGCGGGTCAAAGCCTGGCTGGACCGATTGCAGCTTTAAAAAGTTTTGCAACAATGAAGCGGTCCCCGCCAGCAGGAGTAACGTCAGGGAAGTCTGGGCTGTAACGAGCATCCGGCCAAGCCGCGTCTGCTGGATACTGTGACTGCCGGTTTGGGCGGATTGACGGATCATATCGTTCAAACTAACGCGGGACATCCTGATGGCCGGCGTGAGCCCGGATAAAACCGCCGTTGCCACGGAGATAGTCAACACAAACAGGAGCACGTGCATGTCCATCCTGATCGTGCCGCTGAGCGGCAAGTCCGCCGGCACAAACCAACTGATGAAGGGAATCAGCTCCTTGCCGGCAATACTGCCAATTACTCCGCCAGTTATGCAGATTAGGATTCCATCCATCAGGAAAGTCCGGATCAACCGCCGCCTGCTGGATCCCAAAGCCGCCCTGATGGCAAACTCGTGGCCGCGGGCGGCGCCGCGAACAGTGAGGCATAGAGCCAGATTGGTGCATGTAATCAAAAGGACGAATATGACTGCGCCAAATAAGGAGAGAATACTTTTACGGACGCCCGAAACGATAAAATCCTGCAACTGATCTGGCGCCAGAGAAATGTCATCTGCTATGGAACGCACTGGATAAGTAAGGCGATAGTCTGCCGTCGAGGCCAATTCCTGCCGGGCATCCTGGAGGCTGATTCCGTCTCTCAAGCGCGCAATGACACGATACTCGTTTCCCGCATCGAGAGTGGCCGAACTCAAAGGGAGCGGCAGCCACAGGTCCGCATCCGGATATGACTGAAACCCTTTTTGCATAATGCCCACGATGGAGTAGGGTTCCCCATTGATGTGAATTTCGCTTCCTACTGCGGACGCATCCTTGTTGTAATCCTGTTCCCACAAACCATAGCTCAGGATCACCACCCGTGGTCCGCCAGCCTGTTCTTCGTTTGGACTGAATTCTCTGCCCAGCACGGGGGAGGAGCCAAGGGTGCGAAAGAATTCCAGGGAAACCTGTTGCGCTTGCTTATATTGTGGCGATCCCATGGCCGCCACGTTTACACCTGCATTCACACCCGCGTTTACGCCATGGACCGCGGCAATATCTCTAAAGGAACGCGAGCGTTCTTTCAGCATGAAAAATGCTGGCGCCGAAATGTCTCTGGTTAGCCGTCCCTGGGAATTGTGCCAGGTGATAATCACCAGCCGGTCAGGGCTTATATAAGGTAGAGGGCGCAATAGGGAAGCGTTGACGATGCTGAAAACGATGGTGTTCGCGGCGATTCCCAGAGCGAGAGTAATGATTCCCATAGCGGCAAAACCGGGCGTCTTTTGGAGCGAACGCATGGAATAGGATATGTCTTGAAGAAGCGTTCGCATTACCCTTACCGGCCCTCCTCTCTGCTTCACAAACAACCTACGCGGCCTGCAATTACTCCAGGCCGGGACCTAATCATAAAAAATCCTGTGAACAGCGGAGCACGTTCATAGTTCTTCCAGCGCATCTTGAGGGCCTTCCCTTTAAAAATCTAACTCCATTCGGTTTCAATTATTTGCAAGTCTATCAAGCAGTAAGTAGTCCGCATATTGTCCATCCTTGGACACTAGTGTTCATCCGTGGACACCGAGAGACGAGGGATTTAATTCGTTAGCGGAAAAATGCATGAAAAAGAAACGAAAACAGCTTTCAATTGCTCAAAGCATCAGGTGAACCAGAAGACAAGATTCTTGGATATTGAAGCGGCTGACGAACTTAGCCGGGCATCAGCAAATTGTTCATCTCTGGACAACTCTTTCCAGCGCTGGACACTTTAGCGTGACGATCACCTTCCCATTTCCATAAGCACACACAGGCAAGGGCAGCCTGAAATCTTTTTTACCGGCGCTAAAACTGTAATATTTTCATGGTCCAAAGGGCTGTTTCATGGTGGATCTGGCCGAGACTAAGACTTTCTAATACTTCCAGTTGCAAGGGTGGCCGTTCATACGCGGCTACTCTCAGGAGGCCGACCCTCCAGTCTCGGTAATCCAAGCCGTTTGCGCCAGAAAGGAATCACGAATACAGTTTTGGCCGTTCTCATGCTATTTAGCATGGGCGGGAACCCCCAACAAAATCTAAAAAAAGAGGAGACAAAACCATGTCGAACGTACTGATGCTTCAGAGACTGCACTCCAACACCAGTTCTTCAGAATTCATGAACCTGTTTGGCAGCGCGGTAAGCACCGTTTGCCCCATTGGCGATAGTCCGTTTCAGATGGAGTAGTGCTGACGGGGCTCTCTGTTGCGAAATGGGCGATCTAGTTCTGGCCGATTCCAACAGAGGGCCCAGGCAATTTAGTTTGAGGATAAAGATATGCGGAGCCGACCCAATCCGTTGTATCGCTTGGTAGATAAGGATTACCACGAGAACTTTGACGCCTATGCGCCACAGAAAATGGATTTTTGTGACCTGGTTTTCGCAGGTCTTCCTGCAGGATGGGGCATTCAGCGAAGAGGCATTTGGTTTCATTGTGGTTCGCCTCAAAACGCCATGCCCCAGCAAGGCTGGAAGATTCACGTTTCCGCAACGCCGGCGAATGCGCGTGATCTGCTGCAACGTGTGAGCTCTGTACTTTTTGACAGACGAGATACCGATTTCAAGTTTGCTCTCGACATGTCAACCCTGTTCCTGCTCAACGGCAAAAATTGGTCTCGGGGCGGATCAGGAAAATTTATCACCGTATATCCCCATGACAATTATCACTTTCTTGACCTGATGGAGCAACTCTATCGAGTCACTGAAGGGCAGCGTGGTCCATATATCCTTTCTGACCATCGTTATAAAGACAGCAACGTTCTGTTCTTTCGTTTTGGAGGTATGCGCCTCTATGACGTGCTCAATGTAAAAGGAGAGCGCACCCCCATGCTCGTGGCCCCGGATGGCACAGAAGTTCCGGACCAGAGAACAGCATATCCAGTAACGCCATCATGGGAAAATCCTCCTCTGCCCCTGGGAGACCCGGCCACGCAGCAGGAATCCCAGGGAATGAAAGGTGGGCGTTATCAGATTCAGGATGTGCTCGATTTTTCTAATGCCGGAGGAGTGTACAGGGCGATTGACCAGCAAACTGGCAAGAAGGTTGTGATCAAAGAAGCCCGCCCGTGCATCAATTCCACGTTCGATGGCTATGACGCTGTTGAGCTGCTCAAGAAAGAGCATCGTCTGCTCACCGTCCTGAAAGACACTGGCATTGCGCCCCAGCCGGTGGATCTCTTTAAGGAATGGGAACATTGGTTTCTGGTTGAAGAATTCATCGAAGGCGATTCCATGGGCGCGCACTCCGCGCAGCACAATGTGCTGCTAAGGACCAGGCCCAGACCGGAACAGTATGAAGAGTGGTATGCAACTTTTCGTTCCGTCTGCGTCAGCCTGGCAAGGATCATGGACGTGCTGCATGCCCACCAAATCGTCTTTGCGGATCTCTCCATCAATAATCTTATTGTGCTCGCCGGCAAGGCGGAGTTGACGCTGATTGATTTTGAAGGAGCAAGCCAGATTGGGGTTGACCGCCCAAGTACGGTTTTTACACCGGGTTTTGTTTCAGAAAACCGGCTCGCCGGATCTAACGCCGCGTATGCGGATGACTATTATTCGGTTGGTGCAGTCCTGCTCGCGTATCTGTTTCCCATCAACTCTCTTTTTCATCTCAAGCCAAAAGCGAAGCGGGAAATATTGGCCACGATTCAGAGAGATGCAAAGCTTCCCAAGGCAATCGCTGATTTGCTGCTGGATTTGATGGACCAGGATCCTGCGCGGCGGCCAGTGCCTGCCAAAATGCTGGAAGTGCTGGCTTCAGAGCCGGTAATTGAAAAGCAAATTGTTCCAGTTCCATCTGAGCGAAATTTTGAACCATTGTTGAATGGCATCGTGGCGCATATTGAACAGGCTGCAACCTATGCACGCCAGGACCGGCTATTTCCGGCTGATCCAAAAGTGTTTGCTACCAACCCTCTTAGCCTTGCCTATGGCGCGGCTGGAGTTGGATATGCGCTCACCGAAATCAAAGGGACCCGCTCAGATGAGCTATTAGACTGGGTCCTCCGCCACAAGATTGCACCCCAAACTTATGCCCCCGGCTTATACGTGGGTATGGCAGGGATCGCACAATGCCTGCTGGAAATGGGCGCTGTAAAGGAAGCGGAAGAACTCTTCCAGCAGACATTTCGGCATCGTTTGCTGCATGACGCTCCCGGCATTTTTTATGGGACCGCCGGTTGGGGCATGGCGAATCTCCGGTTCTTTCTGCAAACGGGCAATCAACTTTATTTGGATGAAGCAACCAAAGCCGGCAACCATCTGCTTGAGACGTGCCTACTGGCGCCTGCCGGCTGCTTCTGGGGCACGCCCAATGAGACGCCTCTTGGATTAGCGCATGGGGCCAGCGGCATCGCGGTTTTTTTACTGTATCTCTACCTGGCTACCCGCAATGAGGTTTTTTTAGAAGCCGGACGCCGGGGACTGGAATTTGATCTCAGCTTTGCGGTGACAACCAAAGACGGCGGTCTGTCCTGGCGTCAAGCCACGCAAGGGCAGTCGCCGCTCTTTCCATACTGGCGATTTGGCAGCGCCGGTATCGGCATGGCTGTGCTGCGCTATGCCCGGGTCCTGCGCACGGAAAACTATCAATCAATCCTGGAAAAAATCTTTATCGATACTGACCGCAAATACGTGGTCCTTCCGGGAAAGTTCATTGGTCTGGCGGGAATCGGCGATTTCATGCTCGATATGCATCAGTTTACCGGTGAGGCCAGATACCTTGAATCCGCCATAAAAGCGGCTGAAGGCATTCAGAAATTCCGCGTCGAGAGACAACAAGGCATAGCGTTTCCCGGAGATATGCTTTCCCGGCTCTGTTGTGACTACGGCACAGGCAGCGCGGGAATTGGACTCTTTCTGAACCGTCTTCTGCGCCGGCGAAAGAGTGACTTCATGTTGGATTGCCTGTTAGAACAATCCGGACTGCTGCCATCGTTGCAGCAAATACAAGTATCGCAATCGGCGTGATGCTCAAAATCGGAGGACCATTGGCTGAGAACGGCAATGACGAGAGCAATGGCGCCGTTGAAGAACGAGACGAACTAACTGGAGCGCTTGCAGACATTTTCCTTAGGGTGCGTAAGAGCCTAATCGCCAGTGAGCCTGGCGGCGCTGCAAGTTCTGATGTTTCAGTTCAGGGTGGGGAAAGAATTTATGTCCCGGAAGGCCCACAACTCTATGACGGGACCTCAGGAATCGCGCTATTTTTGGCCGCCTACCACTACGCCACAAATAATCAGGACGCTCGCGATCTGGCACTGCGTTCCGCGGCGCGTCTGCGTTTCGCAATCAAGCAAAGTGCTACAGCGGCAAGCCTCGCCCGCCAGTCCGGCAATGGAACTGGGGGGCTGGCTGGCGTGGGATCTCTTCCGTACGCCTTTGTGCATCTTGCGGCTTGGTTGAAAGTGCCTGAATTTATTGATGCTGCTCGCGAAGTGGCCACCAATATCATGCCGGAACAGATCATGGCGGAAGAACGCCTTGATGTTATGCGCGGCTGTGCGGGTACATTGCTGGCCCTTCTGTCCTTTATTGAAGAAGTGACCGCAATGGGCATGGACTGTGGCATCGCGCCGGACCTTGCCCTACTCTGCGGGCGGCGATTACTGGAAAAACGCATCTCGTATAATTCCGGTCCGCGGGCATGGTCGGCTGGGGATTCGCTTCCACTCTCAGGATTTGCCCATGGCGCGGCAGGCATTGCTTATGCCCTGGTCCGGCTCTTTCAATACACTGGACAGGAAGAATTTCGCGATGCTGCCATCGAAGGATTCGCTTTCGAACGTACTCTTTATATTCCGGAACTTCAAACCTGGTTCGATCCTCGCTGCAATCTGCCATTGAGCAAAGCTTCGTGGTGCGAGGGTGCGCCCGGAGTGGCGCTGGGTATTTTGGGCAGCATGATCGCAATTGATTCACATGCCTTACGCCATGATCTTGAACAAGCGCTCAGCATTACCCGCATGCTTCCTGAAGGGCCAGTCGACCATTTATGTTGCGGCAATTTTGGCAGAGTTGAGATCATGAATATTGCGGGCAGCGTCCTGGGCCGGTTGCAGCTTACCGCGCACGCCCGCCAACTGGCCACGCAACTCCTGGCTCGCGCGGCCACTTCCGGCTTCCGCTTTCAACCCATTGATCATCAGCCCTCCTTACCTGACATGTCTGAAAATAATCCATCTCTATTTCTTGGGCTGGCTGGAGTGGGTTATACCTTGCTGCGGCTGAATTACCCTGATCTTTTTCCCTCAGTCCTGCTGCTGGACACAATCGTCCTATAGAACACTCTTGAACTATTTCATTCAATCTCATTCCTCACTCGGGACAAATGGCGCTGTGATTGTCCGTGACCGGAATGGAGCGTCCAACGCTGGACAGAAATAGCTCATGGAATTCAATTAAAGCTTGTTAATTCAATAAAACTGATTGGCAACATTCTTGCACATTCAATAAGCGAAAGTGAGTACCAGACGGCCACCTGAAAAGTAGCAAGAAGCAGCCATCAGGTTTGCGAAATGCCGGAAACCAATATTCGCGATGACGAAAACAGATGACCTCTTTTTTGCAGCCAAGAGATTGAGAGGAACGGTTATGGGCGCCATATACTTTTCTTGCGATCAGGAATCATTGTTCATGGGATTGTCAATATTGCTGCGCGGGATCTCTTATCCCAGCCAGGCGGGAGAAACCATTGCCTCATCGTTCGAATCGGCAGCTAGGGGGCTTGGCGCCGCCCGCGGTGGATTGTTTTTGGTTCGGCACCACCCGTCCGCAACTCGTTTGGAAACGCTGTGTCATTATCAAATGAACCCACAACATATCCGTGCCATTGAGTACGGTACTGATTCTGAAGATGCTGCCACTAGCCGGATCTGGAAAATTTTCAGCCAATGGGATGCAGGAACAAGCTCCTGGAAGGCTGGACCAATCGAGAAGGCAGCACCCAACTTGTACGTCATTTGCATTCCGATCATAGACCCGGTACTTGATTCACCCGTTGCTGTTTTGCATTTTGAAAAAGAGACTGAGAACAACCCAGAGTTTGAGGCGGTGGCAAAAGAGTGGATCACTCCATACGCGCTTGCACTGGGGCAAATCCTGAACCTTGGCTTCTCATCCACACAGGTCGAGATCGAAAGCGATGGAAAAGCAATCGATATCAAAACGCCCGAGAATGCTCCGGAGTTGATTGGTGTTTCGGTGCAGACCCAGGCCTTGCGCCAGGAGCTGCACGATATTCACATTCCCGCGGCAAGCGCCCCAGATCCTGACCCGATTCTGATCCTGGGTGAAAAGGGAACGGGCAAGGACCTGATTACGCGATATATCTATGCCTACAGCACGCGCCGCAATCGGCCCTATGTGGCGGTGAATTGTGCGGAGATCACGGATGAACTGGCAAGCGCGCGTTTCTTTGGGCATAAAAAAGGCTCTTTTACCGGATCGCTGGCCAACGAGCCTGGGCTATTCAGAGCGGCCGACCACGGCGTGCTCTTTCTTGATGAGATAGGCGATCTCTCACTCAAAGCGCAGGGAACTTTACTGCGCGTGCTGGAGAACCGCACTGTCGTCCCGCTTGGGGAAACCAGAGAACAGCGAATTGATGTGCAGGTGATTCTGGGGACCAACTGTGATCCAGACCGCGCTGTTGCCGAGGGACGTATGCGTCCTGATCTTCTTGATCGTTTTCGCACTCAGGCAATCCGGCTGGCCCCGTTACGCGAACGGCCATGGGACATTCCCGCGCTGGTCCGTCATTTCATCGCTTACAACGAGAAGCGCACCCAGAAAAAAATCCTCAGCCTCCACGCCGATGTGCTGAAGATGCTGGTCGGGTATTCCTGGCCGGGCAACGTGCGGGAGTTGGCAAGGATATGTTCCTTGCTGGTTACGCATGTGAAGTCTGGCAGCCCAATTGATGCAGCGCTGTTCAGCCGGGTCATTCCTAATATCGGGAAGGAAGAATGGAACCCTAAGGCTGGCGCAATGCTCGTGGGGAACGTTCCTATGCGGGAAGCCCTGGAAACCTTTGGACGTGAACTGATTCTTGCTCGTCTGCGGCAGCACAACTGGAACATCAAGTCAGCGCGCGAAAGCCTTGGCCTTCCCAAAACAACGTTTCATCGTTATACACGCGCCCTGGGAATCGCCGGTTCCGTTCGCGACGAACTAGCAGGAATAGAACAGTTCCCATATCCGACAAAACCGTTTGCTGGCGGAGGAATTCCCGCACTCAGTTGAAGTTGGCCAATAAAAATGAATTGGATACATCGTTCTGCTGTTTGCGATGTTAACAAAGCACAAATTCGTTCAGATATTTTCGTATTGCGGATAAAGGAGTAAAAATCAATGATAGAACCATGGTTCGACCCAATTCGATATTCGTGGATTACAGGCGTTACGTTTGGTGCAATAGCACTGGCGCTGGGTGCGCTTGCAGCATGGCTCGTTCCTAAAGGCAAAGCCAAAGGGTTTATTGTTAGCTCATGGGTGGGCTTGTGGGCTGCGGCAATCATTCTTCTGATTACGGGAATCGTGGCCTTCCACGATCAGCAGCCCTGGGGCGTGTGGTATGGCCTGCTGCTGCCGGGCATTGTTGGTACCGCGGTAGTCGGAGGGAACCTGTTTGTCATCCTAAAGCGATACCATGAAGTGGAGCACCGCCAGTAGTTACAAAGCAAATCAGAGCGAACTCAGAAGCGCTGTTTCGCTCTGTGTTTTGCGAGGTTTGTCAATTGGCGGCTTCGATATCTGTAAGAGCGGCGGCATTACGTCTCCGCTCTTTTTATTAAAATATATTGCCCCTGACATAACCAGGGAACCGTTCGGTCTCCGCAGGTTTGTCAATTCTTCCTTTCAATCTCTCCAAAAATTTTGACGCAAGCCATGGCTGTATGCGTGTCTAGTCTTTGTGGAAGTGTGAAAGCCTAACTTACCTCAAGGTTGATTTCATGAAAGCCCCCCCCGCATTGTCTGCCGCGTCTCTTTGTGCTTTTTCTGCAGCGGAGATCGCGCAACTGGTTCGTTCGCGGGAAGTCTCCGCTGTCGAAGTGATGCAGCAGTACGCCGAACGTATACAGAAGCTGAATCCAGTATTGAATGCTTTTGCGCATCTCGATTTGGATCGTGCTTTCGCGGAAGCAAAGCGCATCGATTCAGATGGGTGCCACGATTCCACGGAAAGCACTCTGTTGGGCGTGCCGGTCACCATAAAATCCTGTATTGACGTGAAAGGTTTGCGTTGCGCGGCGGGAAGCCGCTTAAGGTCAGATTACATAGCCGCAAGCGATGCTCCCGTGGTTGCCCGCCTTAAAAAGGCCGGAGCAATCGTGATTGGCAATACTACGACTCCTGAAATGTTGATGGCTTATCACACAAAAAATGACATCCACGGGCGGACTAACAATCCCTGGGACTTGAGCCGCACTCCAGGAGGCTCCAGCGGCGGCGAAGCTGCAGCCATTTCTTCCGGCATGTCTGCTGGTGGATTGGGCAGTGATGGCGGGGGATCCATTCGAGTTCCCGCGCATTTCACCGGAATCTGCGGACTCAAGCCGACGCCCGGCCTGGTTCCCTCTACGGGGCACTATCCTGCATGCGTTGGCCCTTTCTCCCTTATCGGCGTGGTAGGACCGATGGCGCGGACCGTAAAAGATTTGCAATTGCTTTTTGCGGCAGTCGTGGGCTATGGTCCCGCTGATCCCGCATCCCTACCCACGATGGTAAAAGTCCTGGATCGCAAGCACGTGAAGCAACTGCGCATTGGCTATTACGAAGATGATGGAGAAAGCTATCCGGGGGCCGAGACAACCGCTGCAGTTCGTGCCGCGGCTGGTGCTTTAAGGAGTGCCGGGTTCATTGTGGAAGCTTTTCGTCCGAAAGGTCTTGCAGATGCGCGGGAGCTATGGACTGTGATTTTTGTTGAGGCTGGCGCGTTGCTTCTGGCGACGTTGGTTCGAGGGCGTGAAGATGAGGTAAACCCCAATACACGGGAGTTTCTTGCTCTCGCTGCCGCTCGTCCCGCGCTGACGGGCGAGCGTTTGCTGGGCGCATTGATTGAACAAGACCAGTTGCGCATGCGCGTAGAAGAGCAGATGCGCGACTATCCCATTTTGCTGGCGCCGGTCTGTTCCATGCCGGCATTTCCTCACCAGGATGCAGGGTGGGGACCGGAGCATGAGGCCGACTATCTGCGCACCATGACCTACTGCCAACATTACAACCTTCTGGGCAACCCTGCCGCTACTGTTCCGATTACTCAATCACCAGAAGGTTTGCCGATAGGCGTGCAGATTATCGGACGCCCTTGTCACGACCATGAAGTCCTGGCTATCGCAGAAGCATTGAACGAACAATATAAGTGGAGAGAGCCCCCTCTGTGCAGGGCGATGGCATGAAGAAGGCCGATTGTTTTAGCCGATCTTTCAACAAACGAACTGAAATACCCGATATGTCTCTAAAAGGAACATCATCCGAGCGATCGCCCACGGTTGCTCTTATTTTGGGTCTGCTCGTCACTCTTGCAGCAGTGATGTCTTATTCTTGGTATATCACTGGGCAAATCTCTGGGCTGCGCACAATGCAGCGAGATATGGCCGACAGGAACCGTAGGGATTCGATTCAGTTATTGCGAATACAAGACGACTTGTATTCACTGGGTTTGGCCATGCGTGACATGCTCAATGCCGATCAGTCGAATCCTCTTACCGCATGGGAGGCGCAATTCCAGAGGATTCGAGGCGATCTGGAAGATGCTTTCCGGTTGGAGAGCAAGGTAGCTGTCGAGCATCGAAACGCGGCGCAGCAACAATACCTAGCAGCTTCCGTGACGCAGTTCTGGAATGCCCTGGACCGGGCTTTTGCGTTGGCAACAAAAGGAAATGAAGACGAAGCGCGCATACAAATCCGCGCTTGTTTGCCGCAACAGGCAGCAATTGGCAATTTGGTGGCAAGGTTACTGGTTGAAAATAATGAAAGCGAGGAACAAACAGCGCTCCAAATTGGACGCATTTACGATGGCGTGCAACGCCATGTCTATCTGTTTCTGGGCGGGGCCCTTGCCACCATTCTCCTGAGCACTCTTTGTCTGATTGATTTGAGCCGCCGTCTGTTTGCTAAGGTATCTTTGCTTTCTCACCAACGCAGCGATCTTGCCCAAAAACTTATTTCCACACAGGAGTCAGTCCTTCGGCACATCTCCAGAGATCTGCATGATGAGTTCGGACAAATATTAACGGCTATAGGAGCAATGCTGTCACGCATGCGCAATCAATCCTGGGAGAAGTCTTCCGTTCGCGATGGTTTACAAGAAATTTGCGAAATTACCCAGTCGGCACTCGACAATGTTCGCAGCCTTTCCCAGGCCCTGCACCCTGTGATACTGGAGGAGGAAGGGCTTGAGAGCGCGCTAGATTGGTACCTACCGAATGTTGAAAGACAGACCGCCATCTCCATTGCCTATGAAAAATCCGGCGTGGGATTCGTGCTTGAGAGCAGCGCTGCGGTTCATATCTACCGTGTTTTGCAGGAGGCCCTAAACAACGCCATACGCCATTCACGGACTCCTGAAGTCTGTGTGCGGCTTCATTACTTGAGCAATGCATTAGTGCTTGAAGTTGAGGACCATGGCACAGGCTTATGCCTTCAACAGGGAGCACCAGGAATTGGACTTGTGGGCATGCATGAGCGCGCGGAGATATTGGACGCAAAAATAGATTTTATGCCGGCAATTCCGGTGGGTACCCTAATGCGGCTGACTGTTCCCAGATGCCGCGTTGATTCGTTTGAGCAGCAACCCCTTGTGGCTTCTTCTTGAGCCTGATGTCTATAGTTTAGCGGCTCTACTGAATCAGTTTGAATCCAGAGAGGATTCGTGCCATGCGCTCACCTGAGCGTTGCCCATGATTTTGATCCGCAAATAACCCTGCAAGCTCTGTCTTAAAGCAGATGACAGGCAACTGCGCACTATCGCACTGACTCTGCGATATGCCAGACAGTGAGTGGTTCGACCCAAAACTGAACCTTTAGCCGTTTGGAAGATATTAATGGCCCTAAAACTCCTCGCCGTGTGATCCATTGTTATTACTGCATTTGATAGCAAACGATGATATGAACCCTGCCCCGACCGATAAAAATGTCGTCAGCTATGCGCGATGAACAGATGGCTAGCCAAAGGTCCTCTTCCGTCCCTCTCTGCCCGCAAGACCGCATTTCCGTTCTTCTTGTAGACGATCATGGTCTGGTGCGCCGGGGCTTTAGGCGCATCTTGGAAGATAGTAAGGACATTTGGGTTATTGGCGAAGCGAGCGATGGGGCCGCCGCGGTCAAGATGGTTCAGGAGCTAGCGCCTCACGTAGTCATCATGGATTGCGCCCTTCCCGGAATGAGCGGCCTTACGGCGACAAATCGAATCGTGGAAATATCAACGGGGACGAACGTGCTGATGTTGAGCATGCATGCCGAAGATACCTGGGTGCGCAAGGCACTCAGCGTTGGTGCGCGAGGTTACATTCTGAAGAATGCTGTTGATTTGGACCTGGTGACGGCGGTGAAGAAAGTGGCAGGGGGAGAAATAGTACTTGACCCGCAGCTTTCCCGCCGGTGCGTCTTGAAGGGCGAAAGGAACCATGGTCTTACCCACAGGGAGTTGCAAATTCTCCAACATATAGTAGCAGGCAAATCAAACAAAGAGATCGCCGGGCAGCTCGATATCAGCGTGAATACGGTGGCGGTTCATCGCGCCAACATGATGCAGGCTCTGGGAATCCACAATGCCGCGGGACTTGTCGCTTACGCAATTCGGAATGGCTTGATCAATGTTCTGTAGTTGTCCGGCGCATGTTTCTCTGGAGCCAGGTTTTGCGGTATGGTTAAAATTTCTCAAGTGCTCCAAATTTTTGCGTCTCCATATATCGCGGTGCTGATTGTGTGTCGCGCAAAGTTGATTGTCAATTTCATCGCGAGGTTCCATTTCGGGATTTGTTAGCCGGATATTGCCGCTAATGTCCATGCAGAATAGAGTTATGTACGAAACTTCCCGAATGTGGCTTCGGATTTCGCGCCAACGAACTACGAATCGCAGTCTGAAAACCGCCGCTGAAGACAATGCATCGATCAGCAAAAACGCATCGGCGCAAATTATCAGGCTGTGAGTGTCTTTAGTAATATCAATCCGCTAGTTTTGTCAGCTAGTAAATATTAAGCTCTCCAGCTTCAAACATCGTAGCTTGGATTAGCCAAGCTATTTAGCGTTGCAGTGCAAAAATCAGAATTCAATTTGTGGAGCAGAAGACAATGGATGTTGATGCCGTCAGGACCAAGATTAAACAAGCAATTCACCGTGTAGCTGGCATTGAAGTGGCCGCCATTTCTGATACGGCCTCTTACGAAACTGACCTTGGATTAGACTCGCTTTCCATTCTTGAGATCTCCGTGGAGTTGGAAAACCAGTTCAAGTTCCATGCTTCTGACGAAGAATTGTCTTCAATCCATACCGTGCAAGATGCTGTGGATCTTGTGACAAAGAGAGTGGGCGTGGAAGTAGCATGATGGGACCTGCAGCAATTGCCGTTACCGGGCTTGGGGTTGTGACCTCAATCGGCGTGGGATGCGAACCATTCTGGGATTCACTTTTGGCGGGCCGAAACGGTTTTACCCGTGTAAAGAGCTTTGACACGGTTGGCTACTCAGTCCACATGGGCGCTGAAATCCAGGATTTTTGCCCTGAAGACTACGTTTTGGAAATAGATCCGGCCGCGATTGGACGCACGTCGCAGTTCGCAATCGCTGCCTCACGTCTTGCCCTGTTGGATGGCGGTCTAGATCTCTCAGAGATCGATAGAGCCCGTGTGGGCGTTTGTATAGGAACTACGTCAGGAGAGCCCCACAGCATTGAGCGCTTTAACGATCAGTATGTGCAGGGCAGCATGAACAAGATTGGCAGCGAGTTTCTGCATGGATATCCTTGCCACGTAGTTCCGTTTCACGTGGCAAAGGAATTCGGCTTGGGCGGGGAAGTAATGATGATCCCGACCGCTTGCGCCGCCGGAAATTACGCGATTGCACATGCGGGTGATCTTCTTTGTGCGGGCAAGACCGACTTTATGCTTGCTGGCGGGGCTGATTCATTTTCCCGTATCACTTACACCGGTTTTGCCAGACTCGGTGCCATCGCGCCTGAAGTTTGCCAGCCCTTCGATCTCAATCGTAAAGGGATGATTCCCGGCGAAGGTGCGGCCGTGCTTCTCCTTGAGCGCCGCGATCAAGCCCAGGCGCGTGGTGCCCGGATCTATTGTGAAGTTGCTGGTTACGGTCTCTCCTGCGACGCTCATCATATGACAGCGGCTCATCCGGAGGGGGAGGGAGCTGCCCGGGCTATTCGAATGGCGATGCAGCACAGCAACATTCGACCGGACGAAATCGACTACATAAGCGCCCATGGGACCGGAACGCCAACGAATGATCGCCTGGAAACCATCGCAGTCAAGAGAGCATTCGGCAAACGTGCATATGACATTCCAATGAGTTCCGTTAAATCAATGCTGGGACACACAATGGGAGCTGCCTCCGCGATTGAAGCCGCGGTTTGCGCGCTGGCCATCACCCATGGCTATATTCCACCCACCATGCATTGGCAGCAAAAAGACAGTGAATGTGATCTGGATTGCGTTCCAAATATCGCGCGCAAGCACAAGGTAACGGTAGCGATGAACAATGCGTATGCATTTGGCGGAAATAATTCCTCTTTGGTACTCGCCGCAAGTACCAATTCGAACCGTGAACGCGCATGAACAAACTAGTGGTCATCACGGGTGTCGGACTTATTTCCAGGCTGGGAGACTCGTCTGCTCTGCTTCATCGGGACTTATGCGCCGGATCAAATCGTCTGGATGAAATTACAGAATATGAAACACATGGTTTCGGTTCCCAGCCGGGAGGGAGTATTTCTGCGTTCGCACCTGAAACGTATCTGAGTGGCCGGGCTCTGAGGCCCTTGGATAGAACTGGGAGGCTCTTTGCGTCCGCTGCCAAGCTCGCTCTGGAAAGCAGCGGCTGGAGCGCCGGGTATTTAGCCACCAACGATGTGGGAGTGGTGTTGGGCACAATGTTCGGCAGTATGCATACAATTTCGCAATTTGACCGGCAAGCTCTCATCGATGGCCCATCGTGCGTTAGTCCCATGGATTTTTCCAACACGGTCATCAATTCCGCAGCCGCACAAACTGCAATCTGGCACAAACTACGGGGGATCAATTCCACAATTGCTTCGGGCGCGACTTCAGGGCTTATGGCGATTGGGTATGCGGCTGATCTCATCCAGAGCGGACGTCAGTCCGCGGTGCTGGCTGGTGGAGCTGATGAATTCTGTTTTGAATCTTTTTGCGGTATGGCGCGCGCCGGACTTTTGCGTGGTTCCTCCAGCCAACGCGGATGCGCGGTGCCTTTTGATGAGCGGCGTACTGGTATGACGTTAAGTGAGGCTGGAGCGCTGCTCGCGCTCGAAGACTGGGAATCGGCGAAAGCGCGCGGCGCGAATGTGCTGGGTGAAATACGCGGGCATGCCAACGCCTACAATCCAGCAGGAAACCAGAATGGGCGAGGCCCAGACGCGATTATTCGCGCCATGCAGGGAGCGCTGGAGTCTGCCCGAATGTCGACTGGAGACATCGACTGCATAAGCGCGGCTGCGAATGGGAGTCCCGTGGATGACAAGAATGAGGCGATGGCGATCCATGCAGTTTTCAATAGCCATGCGAACAGCGTTCCGCTCACGGCGATCAAATCAGTGCTTGGCGAAACTCTTGGCGCGGCCGGCGCATTACAGGCGATTGATTTTGTAGAGTCAATGCGAACGTCTTTGCTTCCTGGGATCGCTGGATTAGGAGAGGTTGATGAGGAAGCGGCGTCTTTGAACCTTTGCCGCCAGCCGACCCTGCTGAATGTGCGTTCCGCATTGATTAACAGTGTCGGTTTTGATGGCCACGCCTGCTCGCTCATTATTACAGCACCGCCGCAAGGATAATTTCATGGGAGGAACTTTGTTTACCGTAAACGAACTGGCTTGCTCGCTTCTCGACCGCCATGGCCTCACGCCCCAATTGGTGCCACGGCTGGGCGCGGAAGCTTACGGGAAACCTGCCATCACCAAACGGCGTGAATGGATTGAAAACAAAACCGGGGGAAACCTTACACATGTCGGGTCTTACTCCGTTCCCAGCGAGCAGATGCGCGGCAACATTGAAAATCCGATTGGCGCAGTCCAAGTTCCTCTTGGAATTGCCGGCCCCCTGGCTATTCGAGGCGCCTATGCCCAGGGCATCTTTTATGTTCCCATGGCCACCACTGAAGGCGCTCTCGTCCGTTCATATGAACGCGGCATGGTTACGCTTACCCGGGCGGGCGGCGCCATCACGCGTGTTTACCAGGATGAAAACCGCGTATCGCCGGTTTTTCTTTTTAGCGGCGTGGCCTCTGCCCATGATTTTGCCAATCAGATAACTCAAGAGTTCAACCGAATCAAAGAAGAGGCTGAGTCGACCACGGCCCATGGAAAATTGCTCCGTCTGGATTGTGATCCCATCGGAAAAGAAGTGATAGTTACTTTCTGCTATTCCACGGCGGACGCTCACGGCATGAACATGATCGTTAAGGCCACTGAAAGGGCCTGCTGCTGGATCCTGAAAAATATGCATGCGCAGGATTTCTATTTATTCAGTGGACTGAGCTCTGAAAAAAGAGGCAGTGGGGCATTACTAAGTGGAGGAAAAGGCAAGAAAGTAATCGCGGGAGCAACGCTCTCTGCTGACTTGTTAAAAAACTATCTGCATACCACACCGGCACAGTTAGTGGACCTTTGGCACCATACCGTACTGGGGCATTTGCAAGGGAACGCAATAGGATACAACGCTCATTATGCAAATGGATTAGCGGCCATATTCATCGCCTGCGGACAAGACGTGGCCAATATCCTGAACTCAGCGGTGGGAATAACCAATTTTGAATTGATGGATGATGGGCAAGCCTATGTAAGCGTAACACTGCCATCATTGACGGTTGGGACCGTAGGCGGTGGCACGGGCTCTGGCACAAGCTACGAATGTTTGCGAATGTTGGGGGCTGCGGGTAACGGTGGTGCGCTGAAGTTGGCGGAAATTGTGGCTGCCACGCTGCTTGCTGGAGAGATATCCATGGCTGCGGCAATTGGCAGCCATGAATTCACGCAGGCCCACGATAAATACGGACGTAATAAACCCGAGCCTTAAGTCTCGGCGAATTTCGCCTGCAATCTTATTTTCTGATCTCCTAGTTACATAGACTCACTCCAAAGGCAGAAATCTATGTCACCTAATTCAGAGTTAGAGCCGATCATCGCCAGCGGATACTCTGAAGGTCGCGCGCGATTTGGCGATTTAGGCTTGGATCCTGAGGTGTTCGCTAAACGCATTGAGGCCATCATCCAAAAACATCTGGGGGCCAACCCACCCATGGAAGCATCTGTCAGCTTTGCGAAGAGCTTACACAGCCGAGATTTGTATCTGGCCACGGCATGCGCTCAACACAGCCTTTATCCCGCTACAGATCCCGCGACTGGTGTTCCTTCAGAGCATGCCGGGCGGGCCTGGAAAATGCTGGAGTCAACGTATAGAGGATTTATCCGTGATCTTGCCCGCTATTTCTTTCGCAAAGGTTTTATTTCCCAGGATCTTGCTGACAACATTCTCGCTGATCTTTTTCTTCCTGATCGTTCCGGGACCAGCCGCATTGTGTCCTATGATGGCCGGAGCTCGTTAAGCACCTGGCTGAGAGTGGTGATTTCAAACCGTGCGATCAATGCCAAGCGTTGTAGCGCAACAATGCAAACTGTTGAAATCCTGGCGGACATACCGGATGAGCCTGCTCTGGAAAGAATTGACTCCGGTTTGAGGACGAAACGGTATCAGGAACCACTCAAGGATTCTTTGACATTGGCATGTCGGCGTTTGACTCTGCGTGAACGCCTGATCTTGCTTTGGCGATATGAAGATGGTTTGCAATTAGGGCAAATAGCGCGTTTATTGGACATTCATCAGTCGAATGTAACCCGGCAGCTTGACCGGCTGCAAGGTAAGCTTCGTGAACATGTCATTGAGATCCTGTCGACGCGCCACGGGCTCAGTCTCGATGCGATTGAAGAATGCTTGAAAGATATTGTAGAGAATCCGCAAACAGTGGCTATTCTGGAGTTCATCAAAGGTAAACAAGGCCCTTCACAGGCATTGCAGGCAACGCTGCCTGTTCCGGGCGCAAGGCAGGGCAATACTTTTGCGGCAAAGCCACCGGAATCAGATCCCGGACGGGCCGAGTGCAACAATGGGCGATGGGGAAAATATAAGTAGTTGTGGAATGTCAGAAATACCCGTTTGGAATATATCTGCGTCCGGTGAATACAGCGGACCACCTATACAGCTACAGGTGGCGGGTCGTACTTCTTCCGCATTGCATAAAAAACATTCATCGCGTTAGCCAAAGTCAATATGGGCACGTATCCCTATATGGCCCAAAACGGAACGCAAGTATTATAAAAGCCAAAGCGGCAACCAAAAAAAACGACACATATCCTCTAAAGATAACAAGCCGTGCTATACTAGTATCATTTTGTATGTGGATTTGTGATTGTGGACTGTGCCCGAAACTCACAAAGTTCTCCAAATTGTGCCCAAGAGTAGCGCGTCTTGCAAGAATGTATTTCAGGGTAAGTCCCCGCTGGGCCAAACGATGATTTTAATCTCCCTCAATGTTGCTTCTGGCGGAGAGGTTCGTGTTTCCAATGGAAATATTCTCGGGAATTGCCGGAGATGTTGGACCGAAATCTGGGAAGGCCAGATATGTAGAGGCCACTCAAGGTCCGCATTTAAGCGATGAGGATGTTGCAGCGTTTGTTGACAGTAACCTTCTTGCCTGGCAGACAAGGGCGATGCTTTTGCACCTTACGCACTGTCCAAGATGTAGAAAGATCCTTAGCGAAGTTGTACTAAGTCAATCTGCTGTTCATAACCCAGATCCCCAGAAGTAGTTTTATTTTGTCCCGCCTGAGAATCATCTGAGCAAATCCCATTTACCCAACTGTCTAAGTGCAATGTAGCTACTTTTCCGTTCCGGTGTGGGGATTGCTCTCAGCGTTTGTGTTGGCGATCTTCTGAACCAGCAGGAGTGATTGTCCCGTGTCCAGACGTTTCCGCGGGTTGCGTGAAGACCCAGAAAGACGGTACGACTGTGTCATCATCGGGGCCGGAGTTGGCGGACTGCTAACCGCCAATCTCCTGGGCCGTTCTGGGCTGAAAGTCCTTTTGGTTGAGCAGCACTTCATGGTGGGCGGCTATTGCAGCACATTCCGGCGAGGTGGATATACCTTTGATGCGGCTACCCATTTTTATCCTCTGCTAGGTAACCCAGCCACCATGACCGGTGCTTTATTGGCCGAGTTGGATGTTACAACAGAATGGGTCAAGATGGACCCGGTGGATTCATTCCACTTCCCAGATGGCTCACGCTTCACGGTACCGGCCAAGTTTGACATCTATCTGGCAAGGCTCAAAGAGGAATTCCCTGAAGAGTCCGCGAACATCGACCGCTTTTTTACGCTCGTCCGAAAAACATACCTTTTGGGACTCATGCACTATTTCCGGCAGGTAGACACAAAGCGGATTGCCCCCTACCAGCATCTTACGATCCGCGATGTGCTGAATAAATATTTCCGCAGTGAAAAACTTAAGCTGGTGCTTACCGGTGACATCGGCCATTGGGGATCACCGCCATCCAAAACTTCTTTTGTTTTTGATTCCATGCTGCGTCTAGCCTATTTTTTGGGCAACTATTATCCCCGCGGTGGATCGCAAGTGTTTGTCGATGAGTTAGCACAGCGCTTTGAAGAAGCGGGTGGCCACATTCTGATGAACTCAACGGTAAAGCGGATACTCGTCCGCAATAACACCGCGGTTGGGGTTGAAATCGAGACGGGAAGCGCTCGCAAACGGCTCTTAAAGCAGGTGATGGCAGGCATAGTCATTTCCAATGCTGATCTTCGGTTGACGTTGGAAGGGATGATCGGTGCGGAGTTTATTGATCCTGTCTACTTGGCCACGGTCCGCGAGATGCGCCCTACCCATGCCTGTTTTCTCACCCATTTAGGACTGAAAAATATCTCCCTTGATGAATTACGAAGAGCTGAAGGATATCACTGGAGTTCTTGGGATTCGGAAAATGTTGCAACACATGCATTCAAGGTGTTTCTACCGACCGGGTACGATCCCAGCCTCGCCCCGCCTGGTGGCCAGATCATCATTGTGCAGAAACTTACAGAGATTGACTATGGCTCCATGCAGGATTGGGCGATGCACAAGGCCGGGGTGGAAGCTTACATTATGTCTTCTTTGGAGAAATGTTTGCCGGGGATCGGAGGCAAGGTCGCCGTCAGATTGAGTGCCACTGCTCAAACATCCCATCGCTACACGCTGAATCACCATGGCGCCATGCTGGGATGGGCGATGTCTCCTGATCAATTGGGTGAGAAGAGGCCAGATATACAAAGCCCTTTCCGCAATTTGTATTTCATTGGGCACTGGACGAGACCTGGCGGCGGAATTACACCGGTGATGATTTCCGCGATGCAAGCAGTCAAGTTAATTCTTGGCGGCGAACCACAAGCCGGCCTTCCGATTGAAGTGGATCACTTGGCGCCAGAAACAAAAGAGGTTTTGCCGAGATTGTGAATGGCGGAGTTGTTGCAAAAACCCTTAGCGAGCCTATCTAAAGTGCTGCGGATAACAATACTCAGTACCGAAGGCAATATACCGGCAAGCAGTCTGGCAAAGGAGCTGAAAGCTACCGACGAGAGAGCCAGTGTCGTCCTGCTGGAAGATAGCCATTGCGCAATTCAAACAAATCAGTCTGGCAGTTATCTTTATATTCCATCCTTGATAGATGCGGATGCGATGGTGCCCGACTTGCGGGAAGCGGAGCGGGTCTTCCGCAATCTGGCGCCAGGGGAAAGCAGAAAAATCATTGTGCTATCCAGTGCGCTGATCTATGGAACTGGCGCGGGCCGGCAGGCCCTGGTGGACGAAGATTATAGCCCGCCGCGGCGTAACGAGCAGGTCATTAGTAGCACCTGGGCTGCTTTGGAAAAGCTGGCATGTCAATATCTAGGCCAACAAAATAAGGTTACAATTCTGCGCCCCGTAACACTGGTACCTTCACAAGCGTGGATAAGCAGGATATTAACAGGCCGCTTCGCTCCAACTTTGCTTGGCTACGATGCCACCCTGCAGTTGCTCAGTCCCAGTGATTTGGCGGGCGCGGTTCGTTGCGTGCTTCTTCACGATTCTCCCGGGACTTTCAATGTTGCGCCTGATTGCGCTGTGCCTACGCATGCCGCGATCCGGATTGCTGGAGCCTCGCGTATTTCCTTGCCACGGGCCTTGCGACGGCTGCACAAACAAGCTGAGGTCCTCGATTATCTGAGATATCCGTGGACGGTCTCCAATCAAAAGATCAAAAGTGTTCTGGGGTTTAAGCCTGCAAAGTCGAGTCTTGCTGCCCTGCTAGAAGCTTGCCACCGCCGTTGTGATGTTGTGCCGGAGCCGCGCTTTGATGAATTCGGAATGGACCCCGACTACATCAGATTTTACGGAAAGACCCTGTTCAAGTTTCTTTCTGACGTTTACTGGCGCATTGAAGAACAAGGTGTGGAACACATACCTGCAAGCGGCCGCGGAGTGATGGTAGGGATGCATCGCGGTTTTATGCCTTGGGATGGTGTGATGGCATTGTATCTGCTGGTGCAGAGAATCGGCCGCTTTCCTCGGTTCCTGATTCATCCCGGCCTATTAAAATTTCCATTTCTTGCGAATTTTATGACCAAGCTTGGCGGTGTCATTGCATGCCAGGCGAGCGCCGACCGCATTCTGGAAAGCGACGAACTGCTAGGCGTTTTTCCCGAGGGGATAGAAGGAGCATTTACTCCTTACCGTGACGCCTATAAGCTGCAGAGCTTTGGGCGTAACGCCTTCGTTAAAATGGCTCTTTTGCACCGGGCGCCAATCATTCCCTTTGTGACAGTAGGCAGCGCAGAAATTTTCCCGATCCTGGGAAAGATTGAATCCAAATTCTGGCAGCGGTATGCCGAGTGGCCTTTTATTCCGCTCACGCCAACCTTTCCACTCTTACCATTGCCCTTGCCGGCTAAATGGCACACAGTCTTTCTTCCCCCTTTGCATGTAGAAAAAATTTATGCGCCTGAAGCTGCCCGAGACCGCGCGGTGGTGAAGGCCATCAGCCTTGAGGTGCGTACGCGCATGCAGCAGGCCATTGACGAGATGCTGGGCCGACGGCGATCCATATTCTGGGGTTCGGTGTTCAAACCGGAGAGCTGCGCATGAGGGCGATTACGAGTGCGCGCCGATTGGTGCGTATTTTTAGAATCGTAGGCTGGCATGCGGTCAGCCATGCGTTGCACTCGCCTTTAAGGCATTGGCCAAAGCCGGCAGCAAAGGTCCTTGGTGAAGAAGTGTCTGGACCGGTCAGACTTCGGCTCGCGATCGAGGAGATTGGCGGAACGTTCATTAAGTTTGGCCAGATGCTTGCGATGCAATCTGATCTGTTGCCATTGGAATATTGCAGGGTCCTGTTCACATTGTTCGACCAGGTACCGCCATTTAGCTACCAGGAAGTGGAGCGAATGTTTGTAGAGGACTTAGGACAAAAGCCTGCACAGATATTTACCTCCTTTGATTTAACTCCAATCGCAACTGGTTCCATAGGCCAGGTACATATTGCGATGCTGGGAAAGCAGAAAGTCGCTGTGAAGGTGAGGCGTCCGACAATCGCCCGTGATTTCGCGGCTGACATTGTGTCGATGAAGATCGTCTCCGGGCTGGTGAAGCTGCTTCGCATCAAATGGCTCTATTGGGTCGTAGCTCCGATTGAGGAATTCATTGCCTGGACCCAGGAGGAGCTCGATTTCAGGCGGGAAGCGCACTACATTGATGAATTAGGCCGCAATGCCAGGGACAACCGGTTTGAGAAAGTCCCAACCGTTTTTTGGAGCTGCACAACGGCGCGAATCCTGACAGCAGAATTTCTGGATGGGAGCACGATCTCTGAGTATTTACGTGATCGCGATTCTGGCATAGTCCGTCTGCCGAAAGATTTTAACGCCGAGCTTTTTGCCGGCCGGCTTATTGACAATTTCCTGGGCGATGCTTTTCGCCATGGGATGTTCCACGCGGACCTTCATCCTGGCAATTTGATGATCCTGGGGGGAAATGTTGTGGGATATGTCGATTTTGGAATTTCAGGCGTCCTTAGCCGTTATTCGCGTAGGCATTTGATCGCGATGACCCTCGCCTATGCACAGGGAAACCTGGATGCCATGTGCGAATCGTTCTTTCGCATTTCCACATTCGCAAGTAATGCTAATCCCGCCGGCTTTCGGCAGGGAATCGTTGCTGCGTCCGCAGGGTGGTATGGAAGCGGCGCCGGTGAATCGAGGCTGCGTAAAAGCATTACTTCCATCATGCTTGATCTGCTGATCATTTCCAAAAATAACGGCGTATGGCCGCAGCGGGACGTGATCAAATACATCCGTTCCGCCATTGCCCTGGATGGCTTGATCAAGACTTTTGCTCCGGGCGTGGACGTAGGCCGCCATCTAGAACAGGCATGCGTACGGCACATCAAGTGGGATTCAGTCAGGAACATCACTTCCTCCAGTGTTGTGATTGGTTCGTTAGGTGGACTGACTCGTTTGGCCCGCGATGGCTTCCTTCGGGCGTTCGCGATGTTGGGGCAGTACGGTAAAAGACTGCCCAAAGTGCCTTTGCGCCTAACCGGTGGTGTTACGAAACGGCGGCTACACGCTGCCCTGCAGTTTGCCTGGATAGTGTTTTGTCTTAGGTTGTCTGCCATGGCGGACAGGAAGGGGTTGGCGATCTCTCACATTCATCTAGCCGGCCTGCTGTTGCCGTTCGCCATTTCAATCGTTATGCAGCGGGCGCTCCAACATGTGAGGGCTTAACCGTAGGCGAAATGGCAGGCGCTGGTAGTCCGGTAAGCCAAATCGAGCGGAAAGGGAAACAGGCGCGAACACGAATGCTCCAAAGCAGGGAACAATACAGGCCGATTAACAGGCATAGTGGGATGGGCGTGTCTGGTCTTGCCCACCAAGCCAAAGAGGAAACGGTTGAGCAACGGGCAGCGGACCTCCGGCGGCTTCTGCAGGAAAGCGGCCCACTATTCTCAAGTTTCGCGCTTTATCTTTCTTCCAGGATTGATCTGTTACCCGCCGAGTATTGCCGCGAGTTAGCTTGTGTAGCTGACTCCTCGCCAGCGCGCTCTCTCTTGGATGTGGAGCGGGAGATGCTGGCTGGATTGGGTGGCATATTCCATGGGATCTTCAGAGCGTTTGAGCCAGTGCCATTCAGGGTAAGTTTATTGGACCAGACTCATGCTGCGATATTAGCCAACGGCGATAAAGTCACGGTCTGCTTCCTTCGTCCGGAGTACGCAGTTATTGGCAGCGCAAATCAGATTGTTTCGCTCATCCGCGAGAAGCCATTTTGTGCTTTCGGCCCTGAGTTGGCGGATGACGCTATGCTCACGGACTTTGCTGCTGCATTGCAGAGGTCGGTCAACTTGCAAATCAGAGGGCAGGCGGTGGAAGGGCGTGCGAATCCGGGAGAGTTCTCAAACAGAAAACCGGTTTACAAGGTCTATCACGAACTTTCTGGAAAAAGGGTTTTAACTGCCGCAGCCGTTGGAGAAAACACCCTGTGTCAACTCATATGCGAACAACAAAGAAACTTGCCACTCTTAGCGCGCCACGTCTGCCGTGCATGGCTCAGGGAAGCGCTGTATGGCCGGTATGTCCCTGTGGATCCAAGGCCAGGAAACATCATTGTGTTGGGGCAGACAGATTTTATCTTCGCGGGCAATGAGTTTGCAGAGGTCCCATTGCGCGCAAGAGAGAACCTCCGTCATTACCTGTCTGCGACCCTTGAGGACGACCCTGACAGAGCGGCGCTACATTTGCTGCAAGAGATGCATCCGCCAAGAGGCGGTTTGAAAGACGCTGGTGAATTCCGAAGCCGGTTCAGGCAGGCAGCCTATTTTGGCGCGCTTGAGCCTGTCTTGGGGACAGACACAAATGCCCTGGCGCAACTTATCTTCCAACACTGGAAAACCGCTCTCAGTTTTGGGTACGCACCAACGCCGCATCTGCTGGTTTTCTATAGAGGATTATTTTCCGTGGCACGAGTGGCCCGTGAATTAGCTCCAGCGGAAGACCCGTTGCGCGACGGCACGGAGGAACTGGATGCCGACATGATGTTTGAACAGCTCACCGACATTACTGGAACCACCTACTGGTCTGAGAGCGCGGACAAGTTCGCTACGGCAATGATCAACCTTCCGCAGACCCTGGATGAAGCGTTAAACCGCGGAAGTAGCCTAGAGCTTGACAACCATTTGGCGCCCGCTCCGGAGCATCCCGCGAGCAAACGCGCAAAGCCCATTGCGATGCTGGTGCTTTTTATCTCGGCAATCATCTTCATTTTTCAAACTGGTACAAATGGCTGGATGGAGCAAACCGTGGTGCTTGCGCTGATGCTCGCGGGGTTAGCCGGCTTACAAATGTTGGTAGATTGAAGCTGCATCGTTGCTGCCGAAGTTAGAACTTCAGCACCAAGGGAGGCGTAAGAATGGATACGGGTAGGTTTTCCAAGGAAAATAATGTGCCCCTGCAAACAGTCGTTGCCGACTGGGCTCCAGGAATTGAGATAGCGTTCCCCCGAGAATTTGGAGAAAGTGATCGCCCCGTACATTGCGTTCAAGGTGAAGTCCCAGATTTCGTGCGCGGAACGTATTACCTTAATGGTCCCGCAAAATTTGCAGTAGGTGATCTTGCTTATCAGAATTGGCTGGATGGCGACGGCATGGTCTGCGCTTTGAAGTTTGGCGGACAAGGCATACAGCTCAGCAATCGATACGTGCGGAGCACGAAATACAAGGCCGAAAAAGAACAGAGCGCTCCAGTATTTCGTGCGTTTGGGACCAATTTCCCTGGCAGCCGTTTGAATCTCCTGAACAATGGGCTTGAGTCGCCGGTGAACGTGAGCGTGTACAGGCTCGGAGCCGATCTGCTGGCATTTGGGGAGCAAGGTCTTCCTTGGATTCTTGATCCGCATACGCTGGAAACACGGGGCCAGTTCACAGCACAAGGACGTTTGAATGATGCCAGCCCTTTTTCCGCTCATCCTAAATTCGATTCTGCTTCGCAAGAAATGTTTAATTTCGGGATCTTCTTCTCGGCGCAAACCCCGCGGCTCTATTTCTATTGCTTTGCGCCGGAGGGAATGCGATATCGCAAGGCCATACCACTGCCATATCCATGTTCCGTTCACGATTTTGCCTTGAGCACACGGTTCGCCGTCTTCTATTTGAGTCCGTATTTGTTTGACATTCAGGGATTTCTACAGCACGGCCATACTGTGCTTGAATCACTCCACTGGGCACCGGAGCAAGGGTCAATGTTGGTTGTGGCAGACCGCACGAATGGGGAAGTGGTTGCTTCAGTTCCGCTTGGCCAACGCTATTGCCTGCACCTAATGAATGCATTTGAGGAAGATGGTTCTCTTGTGGTGGATGTCTTGGAATTTGACGCGCCAGTCTATGGCGAGTATCAACCGCTTCATGGCATGTTTCCAAATGTCGCCAAGGGCGGCCCGGTGCGCTTTGTAATCGACTTGCAGAACAAGGCACTGGCGGACCGCAATCCCATGGAGTGTTTCTCTTCGCCTGACTTTCCGTGCATCGATCCATGCCGCATGATGCAACCCTATGAAGAGTTTTGGCTTTTGGGAATCTCGTCGTCGGGACGGACGGGGCGCAAATTCTTTGATCAGCTATTGCACGGCAACTGGAACCGCTCAACCATGGAAGTTTATCAGTCCCCGCCGATGCGTTATCTGGGCGGCGAACCTGTTCTTATCAGCCCGCCGGGTTCTGAGGAATCTGTGGTGATCTGCCAGGAGGTGGATGTAGTGGAACGGACCAGTTACTTCCTGCTCTTTGATGCGAAATGCATCATGAACGGCCCAATCGCTCGCATTGCGACAGGACAGCTCATGTATTGTGGCTTTCACGCCATATTCCATCCTGAGAACAAAAAGTGAGAGGGCCGGGGCAAGCGCAATGCTTGCCCGGCCTTGCTGCAAATCACGACCCACTTCTTGTCTATGAAAGCAGATATCGAATGCTTTCAGCGGTCTGCTCTGCAATGCAGGAGCAACCCGGAGCATGAGTGCTCCGGCCCGTCGATCGCTCAGGAGACGCAGATGCCTATGCGACAACTTGCTAAATCTACATTGAGTCTGGGCTGGGCCCTTTCACTACTCGGGGCAAAACAGGCGTATGACCTTATGTCCGGTGAGCATCAGGACACTGGAGATCCCATTGGGCGGGTCACGCAGACCGTGGTGGGCCAACTGGATGAATCGATGAAACGCATCCATCGCACCACCAGCACGGTGGAGTCGCGTATGGTCGACATGACATTTTCCTTTATGAATCCCGGCCAATGGTTGAGCCCAAAAGCGTGGAGCACATGGAATCCAATGGCAACGTGCGGCCGTGCCGCAGAGGGAAGCGGCGAGTCTGATGCAGGAACCGAACAGGACCCAAGTTCCGGCTCCGGAACATCTCAAGATGCAACCCAGAGTGCTGCTTCTGAATGACGTTAATTGCTTTCAAAGCCTGAGAATCAACTCATACCAGCCGGCATGAAGCCAGAAGTGAATTGTGAGTTTGCGTAATGGCAGAGCTAGCAACTGGGGGCCAGTGGTGTTGATTTTCGCCTGGTGACGGATTCTTTATATCACCACAGTTAGGGCGGCCCCCTCTTGCTGTTCCATCCTGGATCCGGCATCCGCCACCAAGGCTGGCAAAAGGCGAACCGTTGTACGAACTAACCCCTGAAAAACATGTAACTCAATCTGAAACAGAATTATGAATGAGGTGAGTTGTGCGAAAAGCGATTGTATATATCTTTGCGGTGACATTGGTCCTGGCTGGCGGTCTCAGTTTTGGCCAGACCAAGAGCAACCCCCGCCAGCCTTTACAGATAGACAGCAATTTTTTTAACACGCTTGTCCGCGCACCAAGGTTTATGCGCCAGAATCGTCTCTCAGCGGCAACAAATAGCGCCACCCGGGATATGTCCGGCGCGCAGCCCCCACGGGTGCGAAGCGTCCAGACTTTCTCCAGCTCATTTGCATTCCAGGGGCAAACGTTCCCTTATACGATGGTGGGCCGTCCACCCCAAGCGGGCAATACAACACGAATCGCTACTTCTTACATTCCCATGTCATTGATATTTGATGAATTCGTCGATGCAAACGGGAACAGCATTTTTCTGGATGCGAACGCCATCACTGATGAAATGCTCCATTCGCCTAATTTTGAGAGAGCGCAATATACCGTCGGCAACACTCAGTTTGGCGATGCAGTGCAGCGGGCTGAGTTCTTTAATGTGATGAGGCGTTCCAACAGCGGGGATGACGATGAACTTGACGGTGGCTCATGGCACACTATCCTGCAACGTCCCCGGATACTGACACCGGTTGTAATTGAAGTGCCGGTCGGATCATCGGTTGTTTTTCAAATTCCAGGTGGTGGGTTTTTGGCGTTGATCGACATCAATTTTTTGGCTTCGCAACTCAACACGCTCCTTCAGACAGAGGGCGTTCGGGTTGATGAGCTGCCGATCTTTACCACACGCAATGCGCTGTATGGAGATTTTTTCTTTGGTTTCCCGTTAAGCTGCTGCATTGCTGGTTTTCACACGGCTATAGAAGTTGGGCAAAGCGGGAACACTACGTTCGTTCAAACGTTTGCGTTTGCCAGCTCTCTTGATGCTGATATCGCCAACGGCGGTTTTGGGGATCCAACATTTTTTGCCGATGTACAGGCGCTTAGCCATGAAATTTCAGAATGGATGAACGACCCATTTACAAACAACATTGTGCCCGATTGGCAGTTTCCGGGACTGGGTGCAGGATCATGTTCCAATCTCCTGGAAACGGGCGACCCTGTTGAGAACCTGCCCAGCCCTGGGTTTCCAGTCATACTCCATGGCTTCACGTATCATCCACAAACAGAGGCCCTGCTGCAGTGGTTTTCCCGCGAGAACCCTTCAAGCGCTATTGGAGGAGCGTACTCATATCCGGGCAACAACCTGACTTCACCTTCGCAAGCCTGTCCCAAATAAATCCTTTAGAAAGATGACTTAAGAGGCGCCGTAAATGGCGCCTCAATTTTTTTGCTTTCTGGATTTGTCATAATAGATACGCTTGACTGAGCGATGCCGCAGCCCTGCTTTTCTGCGAACGGTCATGTTTTTGTGTCGCCGACTGCAGTTAGCTATTGCCCCAGCATTATCCTGTTTGCTATATACTCCTTTCTGCATAAGGCGCTCCAATCTTAATGCGTCTTATTTGCCAGGAACGAAAATGAAAGAGCAAACAAATCACTCCCAGACTTCTTCTCAATTTTACTCACGCCGAAAAATGATTACGGGAAGCGCAATGGGCCTTGGTAGCCTGGCGTTTGCCGGCTTTGTTGGCAAGGCACAGGATGCCGCTTCATCTCCACAGTCAAAGGCAATCCTTACGGTGAAGGCAATCCACCAGGAAGAGGATTTCGCTGCGTCCCCTCAGCGGATTTATGATGCCCTCCTCGATTCCAAGCAGTTCACTGCTTTGTCCGGCTTTCCTGGAGCGGAGATACACCGCGAAGTGGGCGGAACCTTCGTGCTCTTTGGCGGCCATGTGATTGGCCGAAATCTGGAATTGTCACCGAACCGTTTAATCGTACAAGCGTGGCGGGCCGCGGATTGGCCCGAGGGAATCCATTCGATTGCCAGATTTGAGCTGCTGCCGCAAGGTCCAGGTACGCGAGTCAAATTTGATCACACCGGTTTTCCACCCGAGAAAGCAGAAGCGCTGGAATCCGGCTGGCGCGACCACTATTGGACTACTTTGCGGAAATACCTTGTCTAACAATTGCCAAAGATGGTTTCTTGGAACTCTTGCGGAGAAGTCAGTCAATGTTCATTTGTGCCAGTAGCGCCCGATAACGGGGATCTGAGCGATAAGGACCAAAATACGGTTCCGCGTCCATGCGCGTGAGATAAGAGTCCCGCTCTTTTGCGGCATCGTTTAGAGATGCAAACATTTTTTCGACGTCGCCAACGGCTGCATAATACACGCTAAAGCTGGCCGGCGAGACAAACCGCTTCGTGCCAGTTTCCCTGATTTCTGCTATCAGTTTTTCTGCCTGCTCGCGTTTGCCCGTCCGCGCATAAGCGGCCGCAAGAAAGCCGCCGGCCAACGTGAAAGCAGGCGCGAGCTTGACGGCGGTTTCCAGGCTGGCGATGGATTGCTGCAACGATCCTTTTTGCGCCAGAGCCAGTCCCAGCGCAAAATGCACAAGCCAGTAGTCAGGATATATTTCCACGGACTTTGTGGCATGCCTGATGGCGCTGTCAAATTTGTGCTGGCAATAGAGGGCAAATGCCAGGCCGAAGTGGACCATCATCGAGAGTGGATCAGTCTCCAGGGCGCGTCTGTATTCATCTTCTGCTTCCTGAAAGCGCTTTAGAGGCGTAAGGAAGTAAAGTGCATAGCGTACGCGAACCAGTGGAGGAACGGGATTGACGGCCATAGCTGCTTGCAGGTGATGCTCCGCCGCTTTCCAGTCATAGTTAACGGCGCCAGAGATTACTCCCAGCACGCTGTGTGCCTCACTCAATGTCTGGTCAAGAGCCAGGGCCTTTTCCGCGGCGGCCCGCGCCAGCGGCGCCATCTCGACCATCCGTCTGATGCTGAGGGCGCCAATGCCATGATAAAAAACTGCCAAGCCGGCATGTGCGGGAGCATGATCCGGATCATGCTGCAGAGCTTGTTCAAAAGATTCCTTGGCTTTCGCCAGGCTTTCTGGCGTGTAGCGCTGATACCAATACAAACCTTTTAGGTAACTCTGAAAAGCCTCAATGTTTTCCGGCCGGCGTTGAGGAGGGGCAAGCCGGACCTTTAGAACGGTGGCAATCGCCTGGGATATGTCGTCCTGCACGGCGAAAATATCCGTCATCTCGCGATCATATCGATCAGACCAGAGCTGCGATTCGTCAGCCACTCGAATGAGCTGAGCGGTAACGCGGACATGATTGCCAGATCTGCGGACGCTGCCTTCCAAAACAGTTCCCACTCTCAGCCGGTCACCAATGCTGCGCAAGTCCTGCTCCTGGCCGCGAAATGTAAATGCTGATGTGCGGGCGATTACCTTCAAATCCGATGCCTTGGCGAGAGCGTTGATGATCTCCTCAGCCAATCCATCGCTGAAATATTCATTTTCCTTGTCCGGGCTCAGGTTCACAAAGGGCAGCACGGCAATTGACCGGGGCTCGCCAGAGGCGGAGTTTGAGGAAGCCTCCACCAAGTCCTGCCTGACCTCGACCATGGTCTGAAACCTTTGATCTGGGTCCTTGCGCAAGCAGCGTGCAATGTGCCGTTCCAATGAATATGGAATTGCTACCCTGAGATCACGCAATGAACGGGGTTCTTCCCGCAAAATGGATGTCAGGACGGAAATCCATGACTCCCCACCGAAGGCGCGTTGCCCTGACAACATCTCATACAGCACCAATCCATAGGAAAAAATGTCAGACCGGGAGTCCTGTTTTCGTCCTTCTATCTGCTCGGGAGACATATAAGCAGGCGTTCCAGCAAATGTAGTTGTGCCTGTTGACTGGGTTGCGATCGCGATTGCTTTTGTGAGCGCTGGTTCTGTCAATTTTGCGAGACCAAAATCAAGCAGCTTTGCACGCCCATCTTCCGTCACCATGATATTTGCCGGTTTTAAGTCGCGATGAATAATGCCTGCGGCATGGGCAGCGGAAAGCGCATCAACAATCTCAGCCGCGTACTTAACCGCGTCTTTCAAGGGCAGCCCATTGCCACTGTTCACCTTTTCCAGAGTCGCACCTGTCAGGAATTCCATGGCAATAAAGCAGGCGCCATCGTGCTCGGAAATATCATGGATGGTAACGATGTTGGGATGGTTCAGCCTGGATGCCGCCTGGGCTTCCACCAGAAACATGCGCTTTCTTTCAGCGTCAGCAACTTTGTCTGGCGGAAGCGTCTTGAGTGCGATGACACGCTGAAGCCTGGTGTCACGTGCCTTGTAGACTTCTCCCATTCCTCCCGCTCCAAGAAAGGAAAGGATTTCATACTGACCGATTCGAGTCCCCGCGGCAAAGGCCATGAGCTTCACCGATTTTCAGCCCAGTCAAATTGAAGCGGGAACCTGCCTAAATCGAAAGCCCGCAAATAATGAACGCCAGCAGTGACTTCATGCTCAGAGTTGAATTCCGGCACGAAGTCCTGACGGCGCAGATTGCCCGCTGGGTGGATGCTGGGTTGCATTTACGCCGGATGGAGGCTTCAGATTCAAAGGTGTGGAAGTGCTTGAATCCCAGCACCGGCTGTGCCAATGTCCAATTGGGAACGAGACACCTTGCCCGTTGCCCTGGCGCAAAACAAGAGCGGCTCAACTGCTATTCCCATTGCAATTGAGTTCGAACAAATACGGAAGCCCTATTTTCCCTGCATTGCAGCCGTCATCTTGTCGGCGGTCCGCTGGGCAAGGGCCATAATCGTGACCATTGGATTCGCCCCCAAAGCCGTGGGACAAGCGCTGCCGTCGCCAATCCACACACCCTTCACGTCATATAACTCACCGTCAGTATTGGCGACGCTGGTTGCCGGGTCCTTGCCCATTCGGCAGGTACACAACTGGTGTGCGCTAATCATGGGCTGCGCTCCGTTCAGAACCGGCAGCTTCATTACGGATTGGATAAATTCCTCAAGATTTGCGCCCCGTTTCCATGAGACATGACCGTGGGCCAGGCTGATGATAATTTCCTGTGCTCCAGCGGCATCGTGAATGCGAATGGCTTCAGCGGCGGCTCGCCGGAAATTCTTTTGGTCAGTTTCATCATCGAGCGAATAAAACGGAACTGCGTTTCCAGCTTCATCGAGCGTGACCTGGCCAGCGCCCTTGTCCCGAAGGAACCAGATGAACGTGCTGATGAACGGTACTTTGCTCATCAATTCCTTATGTCCTTCACCGGAATCCCAGGGAATTACCGAGGCCACAAAACCCGGTCCGAATGCCGGAATCTCCATGTAAAAGCCAAAACCCTCACCCGTATTGACGAAGTGTTCGCAGTTGGTGGTCATGGGCGATCCCCACCAGCCTCTCTGTTTTTCCTTGTAGACGCCGTAGACGGCGCCGCCCGGTTGCACACGAAGGTTTTTCCCGACGGCGGGCCCACCGATGCCGGTCCGAAGCAACAGTGCCGGAGACTCAAGAGATCCACAAGCAACTACTACCTGGGGAGCGTTGACAGTCACTTTCGTTGCCCGCCCTTGGTCAGAGTAGATTGCTTCCACGCCGGTGGCGCGTCCATCCTCCACGAGGATGCGGCTGGCATGGCAGTGAATTAAGAACTGAGTTCCATTGCGGAAAGCATCCAGGAGAAATGTTCGCCTCGCGGTTTGCTTTCCGCCGGTTTGATCCCCAAACCCTGTGTATCCCGCCATGAGAGGATTGAAGATGTTTGGGTCCCAGTTGATGTGGGTCTGTTTGTGCAGATAATTGAGTTTGTCGCACCCTTCCCTCATGCGCAAGTTTTGTGAATTGTAGAAGGAAGTTTCAGTGGAGGACATGATGCGCCGCTCCACATCATCGAGATAGTGATCAAACTCATCCTTATCTAAGCCCTCAAGTCCGTATTGTTCTGCCCAGTCTTCACGCACCAGGGGCGGCGTGCGGACGCAATTCATCCAGTTAATTTCTGTTCCCCCACCCAGCGAGCCGCCGGCGAGTAGCGCCACGGTGCCATTCACTGTGGGCGTGGCTCCGCCTCGGTACCACAAATGCCTGTATCCCCACAGCTCAAGTTGGTGAAAGTCTGATGAGTTGTAATGACCGCCTGCTTCCAAAACAACAACACGCTGCCCGCGGGCTGAAAGTTTGGCTGCAATGGCCGCGCCGCCTGCGCCGGACCCCACGATGCACACGTCGGCTTCCATCGTCATGCTGCAGCCTTGCGGCGTTACAGTGTGGATTTGTTTTGGTTTAGCATGAGGCACACTGATTGGGCCTGGATATCCCATGGCTTCCCAATTTGGATTTTGTCCCCGAGGCGATCCATAGGTGACCGCATTCGGGGCGTCCCCAGGTTCCTCAGGAAGTCCATACGTGAGTAGCAGTGTCTGTTTTTGATAATACGTGACCACTTGGCCCGAGAGCGGTGATGAACTGGCTATCTGCACCAGCATCTTTTCCTGTTGTTCCAGCGATGCTTTAATGAAATCGCGGGCGGAGAGGTCGTCAAGAAATTGAACCAGGACCCTGCGCAGCTTCTCAGGAACGTCATTCAGTATTGCTTTTGCAAGTACCTTGTCCGCGCCGATGTCAGAAGCTGTGCGTGCCCAAAAGCCGAGAGGGTCTTCCGCAACTTTGATGGACGGAACAAAGGTATTGCACAGGGACCGCAGGACCAATTTCTGAGTTTCGGTTAGATCGAGGCTCATTGATATGAACTCTTTCTCAAGCGGTTTGTACGGGCCATGGATGTTACCCATCCAGGGATGGCAGCAAGGAAACATTGCACCATCCACTGGAGGAAAACTGACACCACTTGCATCGGCATTGTCTGCCCCATTTTTCGGCGCGCTGGATCAACTAGCGCGCTGCGACTTGGGGACTAGCTTGAAATAAGTTGTGACCAGAGCAACAAACCCGGCTGCCAGGATCTTGATTTGTTCATCGATCTTGTCCGACCAGATTGGCAAGTAGCCGCTGCCCAGATACACTGAAGCTCCGCGCACTCCTTCATATCTGCCGGTAGCCTGCGTAACCATCGCCCCGCTGCAGACCCAGAACTGGGCGCCCCCATTTTTAAGCGGAGCAATCTTCGGAGTTGAAGGACCGACCGTGATTAAAGATGTGGCGTCCGAATCAAAAAAATAAGCTTGTTTGGAATAGCCCTGGTTGGTGGAATGGAGTTTGTCGACCGGAGGCTGGTCGAAAGGCTCCACCTGGACAGGGGGCCACTGAAATGATTCATCCAGACTGGTCGGGTCAATAGGAAATGTTGTTGCCACGCGCGTGCCTGGTATGACTTTGTGATTGAGATCAGTCAGCGGACCGTGCGAGGAAAAATAGGGATGTCCCGTGGGGTCCTTCAGGACAATAAACTCATTGTTATTGAAAGCCAGCACCTCTTCGACAGGGCCATTTGCCAACTGCGGAAACTCTATGCCGCTCGCGAAAGACGCGATCATGTCGCGTATTCCATCCAGGGCATTCACAATGCTCCTCTTGTCCGGCTCCTGGCATGGTTTGGATTGATCAGCCATTTTGTCCACTCCTCTTTCAGATGTAATGCGCAACGTGAAATCAACTCCACAGTGCAATAGACGAAAAAAAAGAAATAATTTGCAAATTGAAAAGCAGTGAAATGACCGTTAGTTCAGAGTAAATTGGCGCGGCAAAAAGTACTCAAAATCAGACCTTCTCGTTAGAAGCCCGAATGCGATCATTGGTGGAGGCCACGACAATAAATTCATAGGCCTCCGGCTTCGCGCTTAGGAAGGGCGCCGTAATCGCGCTGACCTCCTTAAATCCATTCTGGAAGAATTGGTCCCCGCTTTCCTTTGACGTCCAGAAGCTAATGGCGCTGACATGCCCAGGGTCGGTAGCGGAAACCAGAACAATCTGGTCAACAAACCCTGCCGCGTGCTGAATAACTTCCGGTATGGCCCGGTTGTGAATCGCGGCAACCAGCAATTCGGCTTGTCCTGGCTTGGCGGTTAGTTCGATGATATGACTGACCATTGACGTAGGCTCCTTTTTTATCTGTGTGTCAGCACTCTGCTGGTTTGCGGGGATTGTTGCGTTTTCTTGTTTGATACTGGATGCCGCTCCCAGCCCAGAGCCTATGGCCGCCTTGAGAGGAACAGGGAAACTGCCTGCGGGAGAAATAGCGTTTGCATTGGAAATCTCGCCGCCTGGTCCTACCTGTATGCCGATGTAAGACACAGAACGGGATGTGGAGATTTGCGCCGCAACTTGGGCCGTCCATTCGAAGCCGTTTTTTTTCCACACTCCAAAGCCCGAGAACGTGTAGGAGCTAAACAGCTCATCCCCCACCATGGACTTGCCAGCATCGATCCATGCCAGGCTGTGCATCTTGAACTTACCTTGCTGGGAGTGGTTCTCATACTCAAAGCGCACTTGATTTTCGCTGTCTCCGCCCGTCTTGGCAAAGTTGAAGGAGAAGACCTCACCGCGCGATGAAAGCAGTTGTTTGGCGTCGATGACCGTATCAGTGGCCGGACCATCGCCGTGCCGAATGGCCCAGAGCCACAAATAAGGATCGAGCGCGCCGCCATCGACCACGGCGTATCCGGTGGCCATGTTTTGATCAGGGAAGAGAAATCCCTTGGGGTATGGAATATGTACCTCGCCAAAATATTCGAAAACCATCTCACCGTAAGTTCCGGAGCTGATCTCTCCCTGTCCCTTGAAGAAGAAAGAGCTAGTTGGCGTGCGCGGTTCAACGCGAAGCAGAGCAAAAATCAGATCCTGGTTGATAAATGCGCGGTGCAAAAGCGGATGGACTAACTTTCCTGTCCGCAAATCAAACGCGCCTACAGAAAGATCGAAAGGATCGTCCAGGATGGCCAGGTCGTTCAATGGATAAGTTTGCAAAGGGAAACGCAGGTTTTCGTAAAATCCTTCTGGACCGGGTGTAAGTTGTCCTGGGAACAACTGTGCTATCGGCGTCCTTGATAACGGAGCCAGCATACCGCCCGCAGTGCTTGTCGAGACCGCTATGGGAACAGTGTTACCAGTGCGCGGTCCAAACTGGATCTGCACCCGGCCCAGCAAACGTGAGCGCCCTAATGCCGGTCCTCCGGTTTCCGGCGTGTTTAGGGTAAATAAGTCTCCGAAAGAGCTGACTGCGGTGAACAAAGTAAACTCCTGCAGGGTATTGAGCGGCACCGGAGGGATTTGCCTAACCGGCTGCGCAGGCTGCGAAGCTCTTGTGGTGATTGTTATATGCGGATGGAGCGCGGTTCCGTTCGATGGAATCGAACCGTATTCCCTGTTAGGGCCGCAGAAATTTAGCGGAAAGCAAGTGTCATTTCCAAGAGGGACAAAGGTGCTTCCCTGAAACGTAAGGTCAAGATTGCCATCAGTGCGCTGCGTGAACTCAATGCTGGCCGATCCGTATTGTCCAGGAAACGAAAGCGGTGTTTGAGGAAAATTCGGATTCACCCTTACCAACGCGAATAGCGCGCTGTTAAAAAAGTTAGCATAAATATTCAAACTGCCTGGGGTTGGATCGACCTGGCCAGTACGCAGGTCGAGCCTTCCAGTAGAAATATGTCCCGGCACGTCCGCGATGCACTGCTGTTTTCCCGGCAGTTTGTAAAACGTGGGAGCGGTCAAGACCCCGTCACTGCCTGTGAGTCCTTGGGGGAATGAGATCTGAAATGTGGTCCAGCCATCGACGGGGGGCGTGAATTTGACGAGAATGTCTCCGGACAAATGGCTATTCATCATGGCCAATCCGCCGAAGAGTAAATTATTGCCGCTGCTCCATTGAATGGTTTGAGGTGTCCGGCAATTTTGCGCGCTGATGGCGTCGCCGAAATAGCTGGCGTCAGTGTTCAAGGGCAACACTTGCTGAAGTCCCGGAGGCAACCGCAAGACGAAAGTTTTATCGTCGTAGGTCTGCGCTTCAGCGGCGGAAGGAGACATGCCGGGACTGTTGCGCGAAGGCGCTGGAACGGGTGGGCCAGGTACGGGCAAGAGTCGCGGTGCAACAAAATCCGCGCGTGTCCAATTTGGCCCCTCGGCTCCTTTGTATCTGGCAACAGGATCACCCGCGAGAACATCGTTCACGTTGATGAACGGAAACCTTGTGCCAAATTTCTGGTTTAGGCACAATAAGAGTTCATTCGCGAGAAGCGCCTGACCGGTAGCGCCAGGGTAGTGTCCGTTCAATGAGTAAAAGCCGCCAAGATACTGGCCGGTAATATTTCGATCGCCAACGAGTATGCCTGTATTGCTGACTTTCTCAAAGAATGAGTAGAGATCAAAGACAACGGCGCCTTGAGCACGCGCAATTTGTCCAATAATCTCATTCAGGGCCTTAATTTTGTCCCGCAAAGCATTGGCCGATGCTGCCGAAAGGACCCAACTCTCCGGGAGTGGAACAAACTTGCTAACCGCAGTCGGTCCAACCGACGCCGCATTGAGTTGGAACGCCATTTCATTCAGGCCGTTGGCGGAAATGAGATCACTGGGGCCAAGCCGCCAAAACTCCAACAGCATGGATTGTTCAAGCTTGAGAAGTGATGAGGCAGACGCAAGGGTGGAGAAATGCGCAGTGTCAGTGGGGTCGGGAACGTTCAGCAGCATCACCGTTGCACCGGCAGTCACTAGTTCGCTGACAATTTTCAAATAGTCAGATCTGAACTGGTGAGGCTCCGGCAAATGGTCCGGCTTGCCAGCCACGGCTGCGGCAAGGGCCTCGGCATAGCCAAGTTCCACAATCACAAAACCAGGCTTGCTCTGTACTGCCATCTCCAATTGGGTCGGATATGGCTCAGGCTTTCCGTTGATGATGCCCCCTAGCCCAAGCACTAGATTAACTGCTGTTTGTTGGCTGTTGCTCCTATTAACCAAAGGCTGCTTCGGACGCGTGCGAATGGCGTCTGCAACCGTAAAGTTCGGAACAGAAAGGTTTGATATTGGTTCCGGTGAGACCTTCTGAAGCACTGTGGATTGCAAGGGTGACGGTACAATGCTTGCACATGGCGCAAATCCAATTACGCTGCCAATTCCAGGTGGCTGGAATAGAGGTTGGACCATCTCTGTTCTCATTTGCACGGCCATTTGGGCAGGGAAGCTGAATTGCTGCGCATCCTGGGACAATGAAAAGTCGCCCATGCCGGCGGCGAGTCCTTCCCCCATAACAACAAAAGGTGATGTTTTCAAGAGTTACTCCGAGACACCAGACGCAGAGATGCGGCGAAATCGTGTTTCTTGGGTCGCGTAACATGAGACACCCAGCACAACCAGAACTTGCGGACAGGGCAATTATTTGTTCTTGCGGGGGTTGCAGAGGTAGTTAGGCTTCTGTTATCCGGGGGTTACAAGAGTTTGCGCGAGCAACTTCCCATGAATAAATAAAAGGGTGACTGCTCAGAAAGATATTCAGAAGAGATCGGAAAAGGGCGGGAAAAAGGCGCAGCGGAAAAACATGCCGCGCCTCTCCGCACTCAGGCCAGATATTTTTCCAGCGGTTCGAAGTAATTTGCCTTCCAACCGGCTTCCAGGTGATCTGCGGCTCCCTCTGGAAAGCCTACATGGTCAAGAAGCAGCTTGGTGCCGGAGCCCTGCTCTCTTAGCTCAAATCTAACAATTGAATAAAGGCCGGCCTCCCAATTACCAGCCCGCCAGGCCTGAACAATTCTCTGGTTGGGCACCAGTTCAATTTGCCGGCCTGTAATCATGCCCCCAAAACAGGAGAAGACGCCACCTGCATCACTGCTGATTTCTGTTGGAGCTCCGCCGGTGATCTTGCTGAATTGTTTGGCATCTACCAGCGCTGCATAAATTTGTGTTGGAGTTGCTTTCAGGACCACTTCCTGATGAATAGCTGTGGACATGG